>JABZGZ010000100.1 GCA_015259105.1 Atopobium sp.
TTTAAGAACAGAACCATCAAGCGCGCGAGTCAGAAGACCATTCCACCACTCGTCGGGAATGTCAGCATACGAAGACTTGGCGATAACCTCTGCCTGCGGATTTATCTCTGCCGCAAGCTGCTTAATGGGCTCGGCGGCATCCTCGCTACCTGGAGCAAGCTTTGAAATCACCACGCTCGCGGCGGCGCTCAGCTGGTTGTCAAAAATCTCTGGAAAATCGGTGCGCTGATTCTGCCACGAAACGGCATCGACCACGGTAACTGGCGCTAACAAACTGATGCGTTCCCAGGCCACCTGATTCACGTTATCAAGAATGCTCTGCAGCTTAGCCACGCCAGTTGGTTCAACAATTAAATACTCGGGGTCAATGGTGTTTGAAATGGTCAGCACCGACGTCGCAAAATCCTGCTTGCCCGAACAGCAAATGCAATTCTCAGTAGACTCCCAAACCTTGAGATCGGAGTCCTGCCTCAGGCGACGCGCATCGATGTCTGCCTGGCCATATTCGTTCTCGTAGATAGCAAAATCACGCCCAGTCCGGCGCACGAGCTCCTGAATGAAGGTGGTTTTACCAGCTCCAAGAAAGCCTGATACAACAAGGATTTTCATGAATACAACCGCTTCCTAAACTCCGTTGGCGCCCACCAGCGCAAAAAGCTGGCGAGAAAACCGAACTTCTCGCCAGCTCAAACGTACTAAATAACGCGACCTAGTTGATTACCTAGTCGATAACAACAACTGGCTTGATGAGGTCGGATGGCTTATCACGCATGGTGAAGAGAGCCTCCTCGAGGTGCTCCCAGCCGTGATAGAGGTGAGTAACCTCTGGGTGAAGGTCCAGACGGCCAGAAGTGACCAGGCTGGAGAGCTTCTCCATGCGCAGACGGCCGCCAGGCATGAGGCCGCCACGGATGTCCTTGTGGCCCATACCAACGCCCCACTCGACGCGAGGAATGTTGACGTAGTCGCCGGAACCGAGGTAGTTGACGTTACCAATCTTTCCGCCAGGCTTGAGTGCCTTGACAGCGTCCTCGAAGGTCTCGCAGCCGCCGCCGTCGACGCAGACGCGGTCAACGCCCTTGCCGCCGGTGAGCTCCATGACCTGCTCCCAGATTGGGCCATCCTTGTAGGAGATGAAATCGGTTGCGCCGTAGCCCTTAGCTGCCTCAACGCAGACTGGACGGGTACCAACAGCAATGATGCGAGAAGCACCGTGAAGTGCAGCACCAGCAACGGACATGAGGCCGACAGGTCCAATGCCGATGACCAGGACGGTGTCGCCGAACTCAACGCCAGCCAGCTCAACTGCGTGGAAGCCGGTTGGAACCATGTCGGAAAGGATGCAGGCGTCTGCTGGATCCATACCCTCTGGCATGTGAGCAAGGTTGCCGTCAGCGTCGTTTACGTGGAAGTACTCGGAGAAGACGCCGTCCTTGAAGTTGGAGAACTTCCAGCCAGCAAGCATGCCACCGGAGTGCATGGAGTAGCCAGCCTGTGCCTCAAGGGAGTTCCAGTCTGGAGTAATTGCAGGAACGAGGACGCGATCGCCAGGCTTGAAGTCCTTGACGCACTCGCCAACCTCGACAACCTCTGCGGAGCACTCATGACCAAGAATCATGTTGTGGCGGTCGCCGATTGCGCCCTCCCACAGAGTGTGAATATCAGAAGTACAAATTGCGACCGCAAGTGGCTTGCAGATTGCGTCCAGAGGACCACACTTTGGTGCCTCCTTCTCAATCCAGCCGGACTCGCCGATCTTGAGCATTGCATAACCCTTCATAAAACCCTCCTAAAATCTGTGTTTCTTACCAATGAAACACTACCTACCTCGTGGAGGAGCACGCCCTTTGCGTGGCACTGACGAGGCTTATAAACGTTTTTGCGAAAGCTCGCATGCGAGCGTGCGTGTTTGTTGCAGCCACAAATGGGTCCTCTCCACAACAAAACTGCGAACACTCGCGAAGTACATTTTCAAGTACTTTTTCGCGCAACGCTAGAACGAAACCGTGAAAGGTTGAGCAGACTTTCATGAATTTTGGCTTGGCGAGAAATGCGGTTTGCAAATATCCGATATTTGCGCACGTAGACAATGTGTACGCTAACATACCGTTAACCAAACCTCCGACCGATGAGGAACAACGCTTATCGGCAAACGGTTACCGTTCACCGAGTCAAATGGGCAGATGTCCACTTTTCTGTTGTATGCAAACGATGCCGAGTGGTATGAAGAGGCGTCTCGGCAGCTTCGCAAGGGCGCTTTGTTAGAATTCTGGTAGACGGGTTTCTCGCCACATGAGTTTTTAAGCAAGCTGCTTCAAGAAGAGAAATCCACTGTTCAAGGAAGGAATTCACATGCTTTTAGACGCCCTACTCAAAGACGCTGGCGCTAGCCTTGACTGGCAATACATAATCACATACGCCATCCTGCTGGCTCCGGCAGTTATTCCGGGTGTGCTATTTGTTTACTCTTTTATCAAAGAACCTCGACAGTTCCGCAACGCGCTTTTTTTATTTGCGACTCTTGCGTGGTCCTCGATTCTTCTAGTGCTAAGGCTGAACAACTTTATCCTTGGACTAATTCTGGTTACTCTTGTACTGCTGACACCATTTCTGACCATTGGTTTCTTGCTGATCAACACCATAGTTGTGGTAAGAAATAACGGATTTTCACTGACATCGATGCTGCCGTTTTTGATGGCTGGATTCCTTGTTCTGCTGATTGCGTCGCCGACCATCGTGAATTATTTTGACCCGGACGTTCGACACATTATTGTCTTTGTGCTGGGACTTTTTACGCTCGAGGGCCTGTGGTTCTCGTTTACCTTTATGGCTTTGCTGTTCTATTCGTGGGTGTATCGTTTGCTTCCCCGCCGACGCCAATACGATTACATCATTATTCACGGCGCTGGGCTTGACGGTCCGCGACCAACTCCGCTGCTTGCAGGCAGGATTGATAAGGCACTTGAGCTGTGGAATAAGCAGCATCAGCACGGAAAGTTTGTTGTTTCTGGTGGTCAAGGCGCTGACGAGATTGTCTCCGAAGCTCAGGCCATGCGCGACTATCTTCTGGAGAAAGGTGTTCCAGCTGACGCAATTCTCATGGAAGACAAGTCCACTACTACCTGGGAAAATCTTAGGTACTCGCTAGCCATTATCAACGCTGATCGAACAACGGGTGTCGGCGCCACAAGTGCGGCCACCGTCGCAAGCAGGGACGTCACAACAGCAGCCAGCGACGCGTCGACCAGCGATGTGAGCGGAACCGCCACTTCGAGAGATGACTTTACCACCGCGGTTGTCACCAGCGATTTCCACGTTTTCCGTTGCGCCGAATACGCCCACAACCTGGGCATTAAGGCAGATGGCATCGGTTCGCACACCAAAGGCTGGTACTGGCCCACGGCGTTTATCCGCGAGTTTATCGCAATCACCAAAGCGCACCTCTGGCCCTACCTGGTCATTGGTGGTCTGTACACG
>JABZGZ010000101.1 GCA_015259105.1 Atopobium sp.
TTGCCGTCTTGGTCATACAGAAGGATGCCCTCGCGCATGCAGGTGGTGGAAATACCTGCAATTTCTTTAGGATCAATGGAGGTCTTTGCCAAAACCTCTTTGATGCAGTCCAGAGCAAGCTGCCAGTTAGTAACCCAATCAAAGTCCATGCTGCCAGGCCAACGAGGGTCCTCATGGTGCTCCCACTCGCGCTGAGCAACCCCAACCTGCTCACCGTCAACACTAAAGAGAACGGCGCGAATACTTCCTGTTCCCGCGTCTAGTGCAAGAAGATACTTTCTCATCAGATCCTCCTTGTTTACGAAAGAAGCAGCTCAGCAGCGGTGTCTGAATCCGTGATGAGCACGTTTAGATAGCCGCCGTTAAGTACTGCTTTAATTGCCGTAACTTTATCTTTACCACCAGCAACGCCAACAACGTTCTTAAGCTGGCGAAGCTTGTCCAGATCGGTGCTAATGACGCGATCTTCAATTTCTGTCTTAATAAGGGTGCCGTCTTTATCCATAAAGTGATTGAGGACGTCGCCGACAGCTCCCTGCATCTTAAGTACGGCCAGCTCGCCCTCGTTCAGGATGCCGTTGCGCAAAACGGTAGCGCCCTCAACTGCGGCGCCGATGCCGACCACACTCATGTCTGCATATTCCGTCATAGTGGACACGTCTTGCAGGCTTTTCTCGTCAAGAAGCGCATCGCGCACTTGGCGAGAAGACACAACAAGTGGAGACGGCGTCAGGAACAGGTGCATGGAGTAGGCGGTGGTGCCAACAGTTGGCAGGTAGTAGCTCACGCCGCCCGTAAGGCTTACAACGTTAAGTGACTCCTCGCGGTTCTTGGCAAGAACACCCAGCATGCGACTGACGGTGTCGCCGTAGCCAATGTTAAGGTAGCCGTCCTCGCGCAGGTGATCGGAGACGTAGTGAGCTGCGCCCTGGGCAATGGATTGATTAATGGCAGAGCTGTCCAGAGGAGTTGGGACCACAAAAGCGTCTTTGAGGCCAAAGCGGTCAATAAGGAGCTGTTCTGCGGAAACGCGCTGACTGTCGTTTTTTCTGAAGCTGAACTGAACAATGCCCTGCGCGCGAGCTTCTTCAAGGAGACGGATAACTTTTGCACGAGAAACGCCCATGACCTCAGCAATCTGAGCCTGGGTGCTATCTTCCATGTAGTAATACCACGCAGCCTTGGTGGCTAGCGCATATGTCTGCTCGTCCATCCATCCTCCAGTTGATACTTTTGTTTAATGATAAAACATTTGTATCTAACATACTAGATTTCATTATAGTAATTTTTCTTCCTATTAACAGGAAGATATACTACAAATACCATAATTACGTACAGAAGAATTCTGAACTATTGTTCATTGGACAATCAAAAATACCATTCACGGATGTAATAATACCGTTTGCCGTGACGGTGCTTTGAAGAATGCCTATTTATATATATCTTCAAAGTGTGAGATTTTGTACGGCCGTTTGTTATTTTTTGGTAGGAGGTACTATGGGTGAAACTTTTGACATCGATATCGATGCCACTGACCCAAAGTCGCCTGAAGGAAAAGATGTGTGCGAGCAGTGTGACACACTTCTTTCTGTTCGTGGAATCAGAAAGTCATTTGGTTCCAACGAGGTATTAAAAGGCATTAACTTAGATTTGGCGCCAGGAGAGGTCATCTCTCTTATTGGTGGCAATGGTTCCGGTAAATCTACCCTCATGAAGATCATCATGGGTATCTACTCTGCCGACGAGGGAGAAATTTCTATCGATCGTCAAAAGGTTGATATCTCCAACCCTAAGGCCGCACTTGCACACAGTATCTATATGGTTCCTCAGGAGCCAATGCTGTTCCCTAACATGACCGTTAGAGAGAACATCACCATTGGTTTTGAGGCTCCAAAAGCTGAGCTTAACAAGATGCTTGAAGACACTATGAAAGAGATTGGCTGGGAGCTTGACCTGGACCGTAAGGCAATGACACTTTCCATTGCTGAGCAGGGCATGGTTGAGATTCTCCGCGGTCTTATGCGTCACTCTGAGATTCTTATTCTGGACGAGCCAACTTCTGCACTTACCTTTGACGAGGTACAGAGCCTCTTCAAGGTAGTCCAGGAGCTCAAACAGAAAAACATTGGCATCATCTACATTACACACCGCCTGGCAGAGGTCTTTGAGATTTCTACCAGCATTGGCATTCTGCGCGACGGCGTTATGGCTATGCGCGGTAAGGTAGAGGACTTTACGCGAGAAGATCTTGTACGCGGACTTCTTCCACCAGACGCAGCAGAGATTAAGAAAGAGATTGCCGAGAGCGCAAACATTGATTACGACGCAGAGCCTATCTTTGAGCTTGCTGAGTTCACGGGCTATGGTTTTGCTGACGTAAATCTCAATATTTATCCAGGCGAGATTGTTGGTCTTGCAGGTATCGTTGGTGCTGGTAGATCAGAGATGGCTACCACCATTTACGGTATGGATAAGGTATTGGGCGGCAAGGTATTTGTTGATGGTAAAGACATTACCGGCAAGTCCACCAAAGACGTTATTGCTGCAGGTCTGAGCTATGTCCCAGAGGATCGCTTTAACGACGGTCTGTTTAGAATTCGTGACGTTGCCGAGAACACCACCAGTGCTCTACTTGCAGATTCTTCCCTGGGTAAGCTGCTGCTTAACCGTAAAGAAGAAAATAGGGTTTCTCAGAACTACGTTGATAACTTCCGCACCAAGGTTACCGGCCTTGATCAGGAGGTAGGCGGTCTTTCTGGTGGTAATCAGCAGAAGATTGTTATTGGCCGCGCATTCTCGGTTGCTCCAAAGGTTGTTATTTTGGACGAGCCAACTCGTGGTATTGACGCTGCTGCTCGTGGCGATGTATACGCTGTTCTGCAGGAGCTCCGTAAACAAGGTGTTTCTATTCTTCTGATTTCTTCTGACATGGAAGAGATTATTGAGCTTGCTGACCGTGCGTTCACCATGTATCAGGGACGCATTAATCATGAGTTCAAAAAAGAAGAAATTACGCAGGACAACCTCATGTCCGCTGCATTTGGATTGTAGGAGGTGACGTATGGATCTTGTAAAGCGCCTTCTCAAGGCTAGGGGACTGAGCAGCCTCGCATTCCTGATTGCTCTCTTTATTATTGTTGGTGCAATGAATCCCGCATTCTTGACACCTGCAACAATTGCTGCCTGCTTTAACACGTCCGTTGTCTACACATTGGTCGCTGTTGGCGTGGCTTTTACCCTGTTTATTGGTGAGATTGACGTTTCTGTTGGTTCTAACTTAGGCCTTGTTGCTGTAGTAGTTGGTAGCATGCTGAGAGATGGAACTCCACTTCCCGTTGCTTGCCTGGTAGGTATTCTTATTGGTGTAGCAATTGGTCTGGTAAACGCCTGGGGCGTTGCCGTTATGAAGGCTCCATCGCTCATCTTTACCCTGGGTACCAACGGCGTTCTGCGCGGTATTGTCTACGTCTACACC
>JABZGZ010000102.1 GCA_015259105.1 Atopobium sp.
ATTCCTGCACCAACCAGAGAGCAACTCACAGACCCAACAGTTAACCCATATGCTCCTGAAGATGCATACTTCCTTCCTGATATCACTAACCCAATTCCAGAGGGGTTTAGGGTTGGTAACGCTGACGGTGTAGTCATTGTCGATAATGGCGATGGCACTGTTACCGTTAAGGGTCACTGGACTCCTGCGCTTGATTTTGACGAGGTCATTGAAGTTCAGTTTGTTCGCATTCCTGGCACAACTCCTGATCCAGATCCAACTCCTACACCTGATCCGGATCCAACTCCAGCTCCAACCCCTGATCCAGAGCCAGCTCCAGCACCAGAGCCAGAGCCTACACCAGCTCCTGCACCAACACCAGAGAAGAAGTCCACTCTTCCTGCAACTGGTGTCGCAGACGTTGTTATTCCAGCTTCTGTTCTTGCAGTAAGCGGTCTTGGTTTTGTTGCTGCTTCTCGTAGGGTTCGCAAGTAGGGGAAGAGCCTGCGACGCCGGCCGCGTTGCAAAGCCGACGGGTTTCTCGCCAGAAGAATATAACGTGCATGTAAAGCGCCTGACACCGGGCGCTTTTTTGTGTGGAAACCGGGCGGGCGGCTAGGCGGAAATTGGGTACACTCTGAATAACAAAGTTCGGAGGTTGTTATGGACAATCAGCAGCAAAAACTCTCGCAGAACGGCGGCGCGCGCCAGGAGTCCGCGCATCTATCTTCAACTGCGCTTGTTCTAGAGGGCGGCAGTTATCGAGGCATTTTTACCGCTGGAATTCTTGATGTGCTTCGCGAGAAGGGCGTCACCAACTTTGAGAGTGTGTGGGGAGTTTCCGCAGGCGCCATCAACGCTGTGAGCTTCAGGTCCAAGCAGATGGGCCGCGCCATGCGCATTATGCTGGCCTTTAGGGACGACCCTCGCTTTCTTTCGCTCCGCTCACTGATTACTACTGGCAATATTGCGGGTGCGGATTTTATGTTCGATGAGATCCAAAACCATTTGGACCCCTGCGATAACGAGGCGTTCAATCAAAATCCCATGCAGATGTACGCGGTGGCGTCCGACGTTACGTTTGGCACGCCGGCGTATCTGCACGTAAAAAAGTTTCCGGAAGACGTGACCATGGTCCGAGCGTCCGCGTCGATGCCAACAGTTTCTCGCATGGTTGAGCTGGATGGACATCGTTATTTGGACGGCGGAACTACCGATTCAATTCCTTTTGCGGCGGCGCTTGGCCTGCCCGACGGAAAAGCAGAGCGTGCGGTTGACGTACCTGACCATACGCCAGCAAAGAAAGCGCTGGTCATTGTCACGCAGGACAGAAACTTCGTAAAAACCGACGTCAACGAGCAGATCGCCATTCGCTCGCAGCTCTATTCGGCGTATCCGTACTTTGAAGCCGCGCTGGCTTCTCGCGCCGAGCGTTACATGGATCAGCGCAAACAGCTCTTTGAGCTGGAGGAAGAGGGTAGAGTGCTGGTGCTTGAGCCTCCCGAGCCAGTTGAAGTCAAAGTTAACGAGAAGTCCGGTGAGGCCCTGCTGTCTCTATACCTGACAGGTCGCCAAGTTGCACTTGAGCGCCTCGAAGAGATTAAAAGTTTTATCGAGTAGGGTGCGCGAGCTGGCACTCGCGTGACCTGCGCCGATACGCGTGTGATGTGCGTTGACCTGCGCAGGGACCAAAAATTGACACGAAAAGAGTTTGTTTTGAAGACACCGATGAACAAGTTTTTGAAGGTAATGTTTGCGCTGGTTATCGTTGCGATGACTGGTGCGGCAATTCTGCAGATCGTCGCTCCCGAGTACATGGGAAGCAACGCCGCTTATGGTATTTCGACCGGATGGCAGCGAGAGATTGGTTTTTGGAATCTCGCGGTGCTCATCATTTTGGTCACCACTTGTTTCCACTACGATTGGGTCTATCTACGTGCAATTTTGCTCGCGCTGATTCTGGGCGGCATTGGAATTGGAACCAATCACTTCATTCATTTTTTGAGCGCTCACGAGTCGGTAAATTTGGTAGGCGCTATCGAGAATTACGTTCTTGCAGTTGGTTGGATGATCGGCTGGAAGCTTGAATGTAACCGCAGAAAAGTCGAAGGCGCTTCCGAGTAACTGCGGAAAGGTCGCGAGCGTTTTCGCACGACGGCGCTATGCGCGAGATGTTATGCGCGCGACGTTATGCGCGCCTGATTTTCTCGTCATGTCTGAACGATTTGCCGGAAAAGTGCTCCATGTCTGAGTGGTTTTGCCTGATTTTCTCGCCATGTCTGAGCTGTTTTACTCAGACGTGATGTAGTTTTCAGGCTCAAAATTTAGGGTCAAAGCGCCTATCTTTCACGCGCCTGATTTTGTCAAAGAATCTGTAAATTTTGCCTAAAAATGCAAAAGAATCTGTGGATTTGCCTGATTTCTGTAAAGAATCTGTGCCTCAAATACAGATTCTTTGCACTTTTCAGGCGCACATTGCTAGACAGGCCCGCCTGGCGAGAAACCCGGTGCACCCGCGCACCCGCGGTCCGCTCGCGCTCGCGCACGTTAGCGCAGGCGCGTGAGCTGCACTTTTTCGATAAGCGAATCCACAACCGAGCGCTCCGCCGCCTGAGTTCCGCTCTCCATGACGTTTGCGGCGCCCGTGGCCATGGCCAGTCGCAGCGCGTCTTCTGTCGAGAGGCCCTGTGCATCTGCAAAAGCAAGCGCCGCCACAACGGAATCACCGGCACCGACAGTGCTTCCTACCTGGACTTTTACTGGACCTGCATACCAAACCTCGTCGGCCGTGGCGTAGACGGCGCCGTTGCCGCCCATGGAAACGCAGACTGTGTCGATGCCACCAGCAACAATTTCGGACGCGGCAGCGGCAATCGCGTCCACGTCGGTCAGCTCGCGACCAAGCATGGCGGAGAGCTCGTGGTCGTTTGGCTTGGTGAAGTATGGTTTCTGCTCAAGTCCAGCTGAAAGTGCCGCGCCGTCGGCATCCAGGTACACCTTCAGTCCGGCGTCGCGCAGAGCGCGAGTCCAGTGGCCATACGTATCAGCGGAAGCTCCGCGGGGGAGACTGCCGGAAAGCACCACAATGTCGCCAGCGGAAGTCTTGGCAATCACGTCAGCAAGCGCCTGGTCAAGCACGGTGTCGGTGACCTCGGGACCGGGCTCGTTGATGTCGGTATTGGTGCCGCCCTCAGTGTCGACGACCTTGAGGTTGGTGCGCGTCTCGCCAGGAACGGAAATCGCCTGGACCTTAATGTTATTCTCGCCAAGCGTGTCAGCAATCCATTTGCCGGTCTGACCTGCAAGAACGGAGATGGCGGTAGACTCTCCGCCCAGCTTAGCAATAACCTTGGAGACGTTGATGCCCTTGCCGCCCGCATCTCGCCTGAGCCATGTGATGCGATTCACCTGGTCAACGGCAAAGTTTGGCACCTGGACGGTCTTGTCCAGGGCGGGGTTGAGCGTGACGGTGTAGAT
>JABZGZ010000103.1 GCA_015259105.1 Atopobium sp.
AATGCGAACACCCGTGAACGAGCCAGGTCCTCTACCTGCGATAACAGCGTCAACATCGGCCATGGTCAGCCCAGCAGTTTTGAGCGCTTCCTGGACCGAGCCAACAAGCTCCACGTTTGCCTGGCGACGGCACAGGTGATCCGTTGACGCCAGCACCTCAACGTCGAATCCGCCGTCTGCGGCCGCCGCAGCGGCATCGCACCTGGTCAGACGCGCGACCGTGCATGCCAGCATGTCCGTCGACGTATCAACCGCAAGCACCACGTTTGTTTCATTTTTTATAGCAAGCATAAACACTCTTCTCGGCGTAAAAACGCCTTGTATCACGCCAATATTTTTTCTTGTAACTCTATAACTATACGCCAAGCCACGCCTGCAAACAGCGCGAGTCCCAACCCCGCAAAACTTTTACGCAGCGACTGTTTTACCGGCGCTTATATACAGCGCAATTTAATCAAATCTTGGCTAGCGAGAAACGCTCTGATGCCTACACCATATACATAAACCTGCAAAAATAGCTTAAAGAGATTGCTATAGAGAATTTACGGTTTCCACCCTATTGCTTTAGGCAATCTTGCTATTTGGTTTATAGTTAATCCATCAGCGCCCACCCAAGGCTACGCAATGCGTCCTGAAATGCGGTGGGCCATTTTCATAACATTGAAAAACAGAAAAAAGGCAGCTCACCCAGAGCTGCCTTCAACGTACACTATGTCTCCGCAACACCTAGACTGCGTGCTCTGTCTCAGCTCCCTTTTCCTCCTTGAGAAACTGCATATCCAGAGCCTTAATAAACGGCAGGTAGATTGCCATATCAATCAAAATCAATACGAGCTGAAGTAAAGCACCCTGCCATCCGCACAGAAGAAATCCCGAGATCAAAGGAGGGGTACTTCCAGGCAGCATAATACCGTTGCACAGAGGCACCAAGCCGGCGCTCATTGCGGACCACGCAATTAAAACGTTAACAACCGGCGTAAAAATCAGAGGAATTGCCATGATGGGATTCAAAACTATCGGCAGTCCATACATAACCGGCTCGTTAATACCAAAAATACCAGGCACAATAGAAATCTTTGCAATGTCTTTTGCACGGCGAGAATTGCAGAACAAAAATATCACAATCAGAAGCGAAAGCGTTGATCCTCCGCCACCAAACAGCGCAAAGAACGCATCAAACTCTCGATTGATAATGTTGGGTAGCGCAGTGCCGGCGGCAAAGGCGGCCTGGTTTTCCAGCGTAAGCGCAGTCAAAATCGGCGTAAAAATAGGGCTCGTAATGTTTGACCCGTTAATGCCAAAGAACCAGAAAATGCCCTGAATGATATAAGCAATCGCCAAGGCCCACACTGTTCCGCCAAGCATGGTCAGTGGAATCTGTAGCATCGAATAAATGCAGGTAAACGCATCTCCCCAAGGGGTAAGTGCAAACAAAACGCTAATCGCCCACACTGCGGCAAACGTGAGCGCCATCGGAACCAGAGCACTAAACGCAAGCGAAACAGACGTAGGAACGCCCTCCGGCATCCTAATAACCCAGTTCTTCTTGATAGCAAATCCAAAAATGGATACCGACAAAAAGCCTACGATAATCGCTACAAACACGCCCCTCGCGCCGGTCCACGCAAGAGGAATGCTCTCCACCAAAAATGGCTGAGAAGCTCCCTGGGGCAAAAACTCAGTCACCTGAGGCATCAAAATAAACCAGCTGACGAGCGAAACCATACCAGCAGAAACTCGATCCTCTAAACCAAGTTGATCAGCAAAGTTGTAGCCAATCTCGAACGACAAAAATATTGCCATGAGCGAAACAGTGCAGGCAGAAGGAATGGCCAACAGCGAGAAAAGCGACTTACCCTGAATCGTAGTGGACTTCAAGAAATCAACCCACGCAGGAATTGGCAAGTTGCCTACCAACGTAAACATTGACCCGATAATAAGGATTGGCATGAGCATGGCAAACGAGTCGCGCATAGTAAGAAGATATTTATTCTTACTCACCAACTCTGCCATTGGCATAAGCTTTTTCTCAAGGCATTCCGCTACATTCATACAGTCCCCAAAAACAGCACGTAAATCCCTACAAAATTCAGAAGTGAGAATCTTATAACAAATGCAACGATAGCCGTCTAGCACAGGGTCATTCACATAAAATTCACCTGCAGACAACACCAAACCCATTCCAAATACCTTAAATTTGTTATTAAAAACCTGGCGAGAAGATCGCCCCTCTCGCCAGGCGACTACCTGTCAGTTCTTGCCGCAGCCCGTGACCGCGTGCAACCGCAGCCCGCTACTTGCTCGTTAACCGCTCGACAAGCTTGTTGATCTCCCACTCGGTCATGCCAACATCGGTCAGATACTTGCGAGCTCCAGCTGCATAATCCGCGCCGTCGAGCGAACCGTACGTAGGCACCCCAGCAATGCAGCGAGCGATGTCGTCGAACTTCACGTCAACAACGGCGTCGTACCGAGCCTTATCGTCCTTCTCGTTAATGCCGTAATAGTTGTCGTAGGTAATCATGTAGTCGTCGCGCATCTCGTCGTAGGATGCGCCGCAAAGTGCCTCGAGAAGAGCGCAGACAAAGCCCGTACGATCCTTACCCTCGGTGCAGTGAATAAGATAGGGACCCTTATGCAGAATTATCTCGCGCAGGCCCGCTGCCAAGCGATGGGCATATTGACCGCCACGGTAATTGGCGTTGAGGTTAAGGGCCGCAACATTTCCTGCGTCGTACAAGCTCTGGTGCCACGTAATGTCGTAGTCCGCATTCTGGTAATAGCTCTGGAGTTCTTCATTGGTGTCCGCGAGGTCCAAGATAAACTGCACGCCGCACCTCTGGGCAAGATCTGCCGCATAAGGCGCGCGATTGTTCTGGTTATCAATAGGCGACGCCGAGCGATACGCCACGCCCTCGGCAAGATTTCCGCCCTTCATAGGACGGAAGTTGGCAAAGACCTCGTCACTTGCGTAGTCGGAGCGATTATTGGTGTACGTTGCATCCAGGGCCTTCTGAACCGTTGCGTACTTCTGCTTCTCGTGGAGCGTCACCGTAGCCATGTCTCCGGCCTTCAGACCAGCGATTTCCCACAGAGGCTCGCCGTTATTTACACACACGTCGATGTGAGGGTAGCCCGGATATGCAACAACCAAAGGCTCGTTGGTTTTGGTGTAATAGCCGTTGTAGTACGGAATATCGGAGAGCTTGTATCCGTTACTAAACGTAACGTCCACGCTGTCGCCGTACTCAAAGCCCAGGTTATTAAACTCGTCGATGGTGATGTCTAGGTAGCTGCCGCCAAACTTGGGCTCGTGAATTGCCTCGAGTT
>JABZGZ010000104.1 GCA_015259105.1 Atopobium sp.
CTTCTTGTCAGAAGCCTTACTTGGCTCAACAGGAGAGAGCTTTGCCTTATCTACCTGTGCGTTTTTGCCAACCTTGCACTCAAAGTCAAAGGTTAGAGGTGGCTCACCAAGGCAAACGGACAGAATCTGGTGGAAGCCCTTGAGCTGCTCCTGCTTAAGCGCACGAAGTTCATCCAGAGACTTGCCAGCTGCGTATGCTGCGCGAAGCTCGCTAGCACTCTTTCTGAACAGGCGGTCAATGCGCTCATCCATCTGTGTAGAGTTCTTGGAGCAAGCAGTCTCTGGCATAGCATCCTTAGGAACCAGGCCGTACTTCTCAACCAAGCTCATAGCAAATGAGTAGTAGCCGCCGTCGCCCATACCCTCGGTCAGAAGCGTGTTGACAACACGAGAATCGGTTGGCTGGTCAGCGGTCTGAATGATGTACTCAAGTGCGGAGTTTGCCTTCTCAAGCTTGTCGTAGAACATGCCATATGCCTGGCTGAACTCAAAGGTATCAACGTCAAGCTTCTTGATTGCCTCCTGGCGAAGCACGTTGAAAGAAGAGAACATCCAGCAGCGACCGCTCTGACGCTGGTTAGTGACGTCGCCCGTCTTTGCAACAGCAACACCGTAGGTGTCAGCGTAGGTGCGCATGGTGGTGATGTCGCGAGCAGCTGCGGAAACGCCCATAGAGGTTACGGAGTTGCGAGCAACGCGGTTAGCACGGTCTGCGCTGAAAGCGGCAGTTTCCTCGTTTGCCCACTGTGGATTTACGGTCTGATCAGCCATTGCGGCTCCTTTTGTTTGTAGCGTTTAGAAAAAACCTGGCGAGAAGACCGATCTTCTCGCCAGATGGTTTGTACCTTAGCGAAGCGTTGCAAGAGAGCCCATTGGGTCCCATGGCTCGAGGACGGTTGCTTCCTCGGTCTCAAAGGTCTTGAGCTGCTCAGGAGTGAGGTACTTCTTGTCAACAACAATCTGGTAGACGTACTCGTCAAACCAAGGGTCAGAGATGGTGTCAAAGCCATCGCGGCCGTGGTCTTTACCCCAGCTGTTCTCAACCTTCCAGAGGGTAGTGTTGCCTTCTGCGTCAAAGTTAACACCCTCAAGAACCATAGCGTGAGTCATCAGAGACTCGCCGTAGTCAAGGCGCTCAGCACGGTCAAGTGCGCCCTCAACAGGGAAGCCAAAGAGGCCGTCAACGTCAAGTGCACGGGGGTCCATGATGCCCTCTTCACGAAGGTAGGACTGAGCAACGTCGCAACCAAACCAGACGGGCAGGTTGTCCTTAAGCTGAGCTACAGCGAGGCGCTTGAGCTCTGGAATCTCCAGGTTGAGGTAACGAACACCGCCACCCTCAACAACGTTGCCCAAGCGGGAAACGGTGTAGGTGTGGTTGAAAGGCTTATCTGCAGTTGGTGCAGAGATGATTGAGATGTAATCATCAAGATTCATGTCAACAGTCTCAGCGAAGAACTCCTGAGGAGTAAAGGTGCCAGAAAGAACGAGGTTATCGTCCTTATCGCGCAGGCGTGCCTCAAAAGATACAGGAGGCTGACCCAGGCAGGTTACCAGCAGGGTATAGACGTCCTCCATCATCTCTTTCTTCATCTCACGCAGAGACTCAAGGGATTCACCAGCTGTTGCAGTCTCACGAAGGCGCTTTGCAGCACTACGAAGATAACGGGTAAGGTAGGTGTCCATCTCGTGGGTGTTGCAAGAGTTAGCAGTCTCTGGCATAGCGCTCTTTGGCACAACGCCGTACTTCTTTACAAGGCTCTTGAACATATCCCACTGGCCACCATCACCAATTGGGTCGGTAAGCAGGAAGGAAACAAGACGGCCGTTCAAAGGCTCATCAAGGGTATCCAGAATGTTCTCAAGGAACCAGTTGGACTTCTCCATCTTGTCCCAGAACAGAGGATATGCCTGAGAAAGCTCAAAGGTAGATAGGTTGTATTTCTTGATGATGCGATATCTAAACGTATTGAGTGATGCAAACATCCAACAACGACCAGAACGCTTCTGATTAGTACGCTCACCCTGCTTTACCTCAACATCAAAAGTAAGAGGATTAAGGGCAACACCTTCTGGTACACGAGCTGCTTTTCTAACACCAGCGCTGGTAGCAGCATTCTTAGCTACTGTGTGAGCGCGGTCGGACTCAAAGTTCTTCTGAGCCGCTGCAATGTCGTCAAAGGAAATGCTTTTCATCTGATCCATGTGATCTCCTTAGCTAGGTTACTTAACACAAAAACTATATTCCCAATTAAGGAGTCTCTAGACGAAGAGTTACCAGTTGGAAACTTTTATTTTGAGAAATTTTTTGATCAAACGGTTTTTGCAAATTCAGAGAGATTTTGTGAAGTCATTACATTGGCGAGAAAATATTTTCATCCAATTTACCAGCGGTAATAGAAATATCTGCATATAGAACATATGTTTGTATTAGTAGTTATTGTCTGGCGAATCGGCTACACTATACAAAGAAATTAAGAGCCCTTGGTAAAAGAACAAATTTTGAAGCACAAAGAGAAGAGCGTAGAAAAAGATGGCATTTGTTCACCTCCACAACCACTCAGATTTTTCCATTCTTGATGGAGCTAGCCGTGTCCCAGATATGGTTAGTAAAGCTGTAGAGTTTGGTATGCCAGCACTTGCTCTTACTGATCATGGGTATCTCTTTGGAATTCCAGATTTTGACCTTGCATGCCGTAAGTACAATGAGGCGCTTAAAGACTTTGGCCAGTGGTGCCATGATGTGGAATGTTTTGAAAAGGGTTGGGATTTAGAAGAACCTCCTGTAGATGATCCCAATGCTGGTGAGCATGATAAGGTTCATGCTCAGTGGGCTTCTGACGTTCAAATTTGGAATCAAACACATGACATTGAGGCCGTAAAAGCCAATAAACCTTCTCCACTTATTAAGCCAATTTTTGGCTGTGAAGCTTATTTCATTCTTGATGATTGTATTGAGAAGGGCACTAAGCAGGTACGTTATCACCTTATTCTGCTTGCTAAAAATGAGACCGGCTATGTCAATCTGATGAAGATGATGTCAGAGGCGGGCTCAAAAGATATGTTCTATTACAAGCCGCGCACTACGCTTGAGATGCTCAAGCGCTACCATGAGGGCATTATCTGCACTTCAGCTTGTGTTTCTGGCATCATTCCTCGTATGTTGTTTGAAGGCCGTCCAGAAGAAGCAGAGCGTTGGGCAAAAATCTACCAAGATATCTTTGGGGATGATTTCTACCTAGAGATTCAAGACCACGGTTTGTCTGATCCAAGCTGGGGCGGCTATA
>JABZGZ010000105.1 GCA_015259105.1 Atopobium sp.
TTGGGCAGCCTGCGCATAACCTTTGACGAGCGTGTTTCTGAAGCAGACCTTGATGCCTTTTGTGCAACCTTGCTGCAGATTGTTGGATAAATTTTTCACATACTAATCTCTACATTAGTTATGTTCTGCGTCTGATACGTCCTTATTTACGGTAGACTAGATGAGTAACCGTATATGAGGAGGCCCTATGAGTGAGTCTGTTAATCTGATGCAGCTCCAGGATATTGATTTGCAGCTGCTAAAACTCGCATCCAACTTGGCCTCAATGCCCCAGGTTCAAAAGATTAAAAACGCCCAACTTGCAGAGAAAAAGATTGCTTCTCAGCTTAAGCAGGTACTTGGCGTTAAAAAAGACGTAGAAATTGATATTTCTGACCTCAATGAGCAGCGCGCCCATTATGTCCTTAAAACAGATGAGGTTTCTGCTGCTGTAGAAACTGCTACCAATCATCGCGCTCTTAGAGACTTTGACCAGCAGCTTTCTTCTTTGGCAAAGAATATCGAGAAGTGCGATTTTAAACTTGCAGCAAAAACAGAAGAGCTTGAGAAGTGTAAGAAGGCTTATCAGACAGCTCAAGACTTGCAGGTAAAGCTTATGAAAGAGCGCGAGAGCCTTTCTCAGTCCCTTGAGATTGATTCTTCGGCTCTTCGCGCAGAGATTGTTGAGCTCTCTAAATCTCGAGAAGAGCTTGCAGCTCAGATTTCTTCTGACACGCTTGAGCACTATGAAGCTGCACGTAAACGTTTTAAGGTCCTGGCAGTTGAGCATCTTGTAGGAAACGTTCCAAGTGTCTGTCGCGTTAAACTGCAACCAAGTTCATTCCACGATCTTCAGCACAGCTCCGAGATTGCTGAGTGCCCTTATTGCCACAGGATGCTTATTACATCTACAGCGTTTGAAGAATAAAGGAATTTATCGCTATGTTGGATAAAACCGCTCAGTCCTCTGTATGCCTTGTGGTGTGCGGAGGAATTGCTGCATATAAAGCCTGCGAAGTACTCAGAGGCCTTCAGAAAGCTGACTGTGACGTTCGTGTTGTTATGACAGAAGATGCAGCTCAGTTTGTAGGAAAAACTACCTTTGAAGCATTAACGCATCATGAGGTAGTGCAGTCGCTCTACAATAATGCCGAAACTCCAGTTGCTCACGTTGACCTTGCTGACTGGGCAGATTGCATGGTAGTTGTACCAGCTACTGCCAATATCATGGCAAAAATGGCTTATGGTATAGCTGATGATGCTGCAAGCACAACGCTTCTAGCAGCTCATACGCCAGTTCTTGTGGCTCCTGCCATGAATACGCATATGTGGAAAAATCCAGCCAATCAGGCAAATGTCGCACTGCTCCGTCAGCGTGGAATCAAGATGGTTATGCCTGAGTCAGGTCGTCTTGCCTGCGGCTATACCGGAGACGGAAAGCTTGCTCCAGTGCAGCAGATTGTAGACGCTGCACTGAAGGTTCTTTCTGGTAATGACGCGGCACCATCCAAGCAAGATCTTGCAGGTAAAAAGCTTCTTATTACCGCAGGACCAACTCACGAGAAGATCGATCCAGTTCGCTTTATTGCCAACTGTTCTACAGGAAAACTTGGCTATACCGTGGCTAAAGTTGCAGCTAGTCGTGGAGCGGATGTCACCCTTATCTCTGGACCCACATATCTTGAGGCTCCTCAAGGAGTCAACGTGCAAAGAGTGGTATCTGCTGAAGACATGCATAAGGCTTGTGCAAGCGTCTTTGACATCGTTGACGCCGCTATTTTGACGGCAGCTGTTGCCGACTACACGCCTGCTCATCCAGCAGACCATAAGCTCAAGAAGTCATCAGAGTATCTTGAGTCTATTGACCTTATAGAAACCACCGATATTCTCGCCAGCCTTTCTAAGACTAAGAAAGACCAGGTTGTAGTAGGTTTTGCAGCAGAGACAAATAATCTTTTGGAGCATGCTCAGGCTAAACTTGAGCGTAAAGGTTGCTCCATGATTGTGGCAAATGATGTTTCTAGACCAGATTCAACCTTTGGTTCAGATACAGACCGTGTGGCTTTTGTAACTCCTCAAGGTGTAGAACAGCTTGAGACTTTGCCACTTGCTGACGTAGCTTCAGAGCTTTTGGACCGTGTGGCCAAAATGCTTGAGGAGCGTGCATAGCGTGCGACCAGAAGAACTTTTTATTGGATGCCATCTCTCGGCAAGTAAGGGCTGGGAGGCAATGGGTAAGGATGCTCTTTCTATTGGTGCAACTACCTTTGCTTTCTTTACTAGAAATCCTCGTGGTGGCAACGCTAAGGCTCTAGATGAGGCTGATGTTGCAAGGCTTAGGGAGCTTCTTGAGGCTCATCACTTTGGGCCTTTGGTTGCGCATGCTCCTTACACCATGAACCTGTGCTCTGCAAAAGACGAGACCAGGGATTTTGCTCGTCGAGCGCTCACAGAAGATCTTGAGCGTATGGAGTATCTGCCTGGTAATTATTACAACTTCCATCCCGGTAGCCATGTGGGTCAAGGCTCTGACGTGGCAATTAAGCAAATCTCAAGCGCGCTTAACGACTGCCTTTTTGAGGGCCAGCACACTACGGTTCTTCTTGAAACTATGGCGGGCAAGGGCACAGAAGTTGGTAAAACGTTTGAAGAGATTGCTGCAATTCTAGATAAGGTAAAGCACCCCGAGCTTATGGGAGTGTGCCTTGATACCTGTCATGTTCATGACGGCGGGTATGAGATTGTAGAAAATCTTGATGCTGTTCTAGATACGTTTGAACAGATAGTTGGCTTGAAAAAGCTTAAGGCTTTACATCTTAATGACTCCAAGAATCCTCTTGGGGCTCATAAAGATAGACATGAGCAGATTGGCAAAGGCTTTATTGGTCTTGAAACGTTCCGCGCTGTGGTGACTAATCCGCGCGTCAACACGCTTCCTATGATTTTGGAAACTCCTCATTCTGAGCTTTCTGGTTGGGGAGAAGAAATTGCGTTACTTCGTTCTTTTTTAGGTGATAACTAGTGGGAATTCTGGTAGGTTGCGAACAAATTTCTATGGAATGGCCTGGTAAGAAGGTTCTTACCAACCAGACTATTGGCGTTAATGAGGGTGACCGTATTGGTGTTGTAGGCAAAAACGGTGACGGCAAATCAACCCTCTTAGATCTTATCGCTAAAAGAATTGAGCCCGATTCTGGCAACGTAATCTGGAGAAGTGGTATCCAAGTAGGCTATATGGGCCAAAGTGATTCACTTTCTGATACACAGACGGTCTGTAGCGCTGTTGTAGGCGATACGCCAGAG
>JABZGZ010000106.1 GCA_015259105.1 Atopobium sp.
GATTTGTCCACAGTTGTAATATGACTAAAAAGTTTCGCTTCTCATTTCACGTGGTGTAATAGAAAAGTAGTCCTGGACTACTTTTCTATTACACCACGTGAAATGAGAAGCGAAACTTTTTAGTCATATTACAACTGTGGACAAATCTCATTTCCTACAGAAGTTCTTCCCATAGACATAGTGCTCTGAGAGAGTAGGGCTTCTTGCAGGTCTTTTGGTAGTGTGTCTGCTACCACGATATTCTCGCCCGTAAAAGGGTGCTCAAACTGAACGTGCCAGGAGTGTAAAAACTGCCTGTTAAGGCCAAGGTTAAGGCTCATATCTTTTTTACCGTAGAGCTGATCGCCGACAACTGGATGACCAATGTGGCGCATGTGAACTCTAATCTGGTGCGTGCGGCCTGTGTAAAGATGGCACTCAAGAAGCGAGTAGCCCTCGCCTTTTCTTCCTGCTTCAAAGCGCTCAAGCGTTCTGAAGGTGGTAATGGCTTCTCGTGCGCCAGGAGCATCTGATACAGTCATTTTGAGGCGGTCTCGCGTTGAGCGAGCAATGCCCGTTTCAATGGTGCCAGAATCGTGGGCAACATAGCCTTGTACCAGCACAATGTAGCGTCGGTCAAGCACGCGCAGCCTAATGAGGTCTTGAAGAGCCTTTTGCGCCTCGTCTGACTTTGCTGCCAGCATAAGACCAGACGTATCCATATCAAGACGATGCACAATACCAGGACGTTCTTCTCCCTGAAGCATTCCTAGGTGCTCGTAGCCACAGTGTGCCACCAGGGCGTTTGCCAGAGTGTCATCAAAATGGCCAGGAGATGGATGACATACTAGGCCAATCTGCTTTGAGAGTACTATAAGATACTGATCCTCAAAACGGATATCGAGCGGAATATCTGGATTTGGGCGCAAAAGGCCTGTTTGAGGCTCTGCCTCTGGAAGCGATACCAGAAGCCTATCGCCCAACATAAGTTTTTCTGACTTAGAGGTAGCGAGCGTAGCGTTGATGGTCACTCTTCCCTCTTCAACCAGCTTTGCGCAGGCACTTCTTGAAGGAAGCGTATCTTGGGCAGAAAGAAACGCATCTAATCTGACGCCGTCTCCTTCTGGTCCAACTAATATGTCAACAATACGCTCATTCATTGCCACTACCCTGCTGCTTTTTGTCCCAAACCATCCAGTACACAAAAGCAATAAGGATGCCGCAGGTTACAAAGATATCCGCCACATTAAAGACGGCAAAATTAATAAACGTTGTAGCAAAGAAATCAGTAACCTGACCATACAAAACGCGGTCAATAGCGTTACCAATTCCGCCACCTGCAACGCCTCCCAAAAGCGCAATAAGTGGCAATGGGAGGTTCTTCTCGCGAACTACAAAGCCCACAAGAGCGGCAATAACCACAGCAGTAAGAGCTACAAAAAAGAGGGCGTTTCCAGAGCCCACAGAAAATGCAGCTCCGGTGTTGCTCACGTGGAAGAGTTCCATAACACCGGGGATAAACGGCACTGCAGTTCCCTCTGGAATTGAAGTTCTCACCCAGAGCTTGGTTACCTGGTCAAGCGCGCAGGCAATAGCGCCCGCCCCGCAGAGAACTGCAAGGCGGGTCACGAGCGTGTGAGTTATATGTTGTTGCTGGTCGGTGTTCATTTACGCAACAACGTCGTGGCAGCGGTGGCAGAGGTGATCCTCGCCAAGCTCGCGATAATTCCAGCAACGGTCACAGCGCTCGCCGTTTGCAGGATAAACGCTTACGCTCAGCTCAGTGCCCTCGGAGACGGTAACCTCAGAGCAGACAAATGCCTCAGCAAAGTCAAGACCAGCGTGAGAAATCGATGCGGCCTGCTCAGCGGTAAGTGTTACTTCTGCACGTGTGGCCTGCGTGGTTTTCTCGGTAACTACGCCCGCCTCAAGAGCTGTCTCGTATGCCTTGGTGTAGGCGGCGCGAGCATCAACCAGTACCTGATATGCAGGAAGCAGTGCAGTGTACTCGTCAGTGCTCATAGGAGCCTTATACCAGTCGAGAAGAGCTGCGTACTTCTGACCGTCATGCATAGACTCTGGCAGGAACTGCATAGCCTCGTCGGTGGTGTAAACCAGAATTGGCTGCAGGTCATGAACAAGCATGGAAAGAATCTCTGCCCAGACGGTCTGAGCACTACGGCGTGTTGCAGAATCTGCAGCATCGCAGTACATGCGGTCCTTAGTTGCGTTCAAGTAGCCGTTGGAAAGCTCAATTATGTAATCGTAGAGGGTACGGAAGACATTGTTGAAGCGATATCCCTCGTAAGCCTCGGTGACTGCAGCATGAACCTCACACATACGGGCAAGAACAAGACGGTCGTACTCTTCAAGGTCAGCCACAGCAACTGCATCAGTAGCAGGATCAAACTGACCCTCAAGCTCTCCAAGAAGGAAGCGCAGGGTATTTCTGAACCTACGATATGCGTCGCCTACCTGAGAAAGAATGGCGTCATCGCAAGGAACGTCAGTTGAAGTATCAACGGAAGCAACCCAAAGACGCAGGACGTCTGCACCGCGCTCAGCGCAAACAGCGTTTGGATCAATGACGTTGCCCAGAGACTTACTCATCTTGCGTCCCTGGCCGTCAAGCGTAAAGCCCTGGGAAACAACAGACTTGTAAGGAGCAACACCGTAAGCACCAACAGAAGTCATAAGAGAACTCATGAACCAACCGCGGTGCTGGTCAGAACCCTCAAGATACATATCAGCTGGGAACTTGAGGTTTGGACGATGCTTACAAACAGCCGTGTGAGAAACGCCAGAATCCCACCAAACGTCCAGAATGTCCTTGTTAGCCTTGAGGTTGTGGCCGCCACACTTAGGACAAACGCAAGCGTCACCTAAATAAGTCTTAGGATCGTCGGTAAACCAAGCATCAGAGCCCTTCTCGCGGAAAAGCTTGATAACAGCATCAAGGATCTGATCATTGATGATTGTCTCGCCACAATCCTCGCAGGTGAAAGCTGGGATTGGAACACCCCAGTTACGCTGCCTGGAAATACACCAGTCAGGACGGCCCTCAACCATGGAGCCAATACGCTTAACCGCATTTGCAGGATAGAACTTAACCTTTGTAAGCTCCTCTGCTGCCTGCTGACGCAGACCAGTCTTATCCATGGAGACAAACCACTGGCTTGTTGCACGGAAGATAACAGGCTCTTTACAACGCCAGCAGTGTGGGTAGCTGTGGGTAATCTCTTCTGCAAGAATGAGTGTTCCGCGGTCTTTGAGCCACTGAACAATGACAGGGTTAGCC
>JABZGZ010000107.1 GCA_015259105.1 Atopobium sp.
TTGTAGGTAATGCCCTGCTCAGTGGTGTAGCCGTGGAACTCGCGAGCGTTCCAGTCAAGGGCGCCTACAAAGTAGACATCGGGTTTAATTTCGACAGAACTAAGCATGTGTCCTCCAAAGACCACAGTGCGAAAATTTGACACTACAAGGATATCATTTGCCGGCTGGTGAGTGTATGTTCACGTAAACTTTCCAGAAGTTGTGCGAATCTAAATTCTTTCCGTGCTGGAATCTAGATTTTCACTTTGTCCGAATCTAAATATTTTCCTTGCTGTTATGTTCTTTTGACAGTGCTAACATAAATTACATAGGTCTAAAACGTATCCGGAGAGGGGAACCTATGAAAATGCTACGCGCAATGCGTGAGCCACTGAAGTATGTTCAGGGCAAAAATGCTTGTCTCGAGTTCGAAAAAGAGATGGGCTACATGGGAAAGCGCTTCCTGTTTGTTTGCTCTAACAGCGGCTACAAAGCAACCCACGACATGATCGAGCAGAGCTTCGAGGGCAAGGGCGACTATTACCGTCGCTATGAGGTCTTCGGCGGCATTTCTTCCAACGGCGAGATTAACCGCATGAAGGCTATCGTCGAGGAGGACAACATCGACGTAGTCGTCGCTATCGGCGGCGGCAGCGCTGTTGACACCGCAAAGGCAACCGCATATTACGCTGGTAAGCGCATCGTTATTCTTCCTACCGTTGCAGCTACCGACGCTCCATGCACCGGCCTCTCCGTTATTTACAACGATGACGGTTCCTTTGACAAGTACCTCTTCTACCCACAGAACCCAGATGCAGTTATGGTCGACACCCAGATCATCGCTAACGCACCTGTTTCCTTCCTGGTAGCAGGCATGGGCGACGCACTGGGCACCTACTTTGAGGGCCGCGCATCCATCCGCACCGAGTCTCCTTCCCTTGAGGGAACCGGCATTACCCGCGTTGGTATGGCAATTGCTAAGGAGTGCTACCTCACCCTTCGCGATTACGGTTCACAGGCAATTAAGGCTTGCGAGAACAACGTTGTAACCCCAGCTCTTGAGGCTATCTGCGAGGCAACCGTCTACATGAGTGGTGTCGGCGCTGACAACGTTAACTGCGCAGCAGCTCACTCCTTCTACAACGGCCTCACCTCCCTTGGTGGCCACAGCGCACCTCACGGCAACTGCGTTGCTTTTGGTACCCTGGTCCAGCTTGTTCTTGAGGGCGTTCCTCAGGAGGAGTTCGACGAGGTTCAGGACTTCTGCCTTGAGGTTGGTCTTCCAACTACCCTCGAGGAGGTTGGCATCACCACTGACGAGCAGATCAAGAAGATCGCTGAGGCTGCTTGCGTTCCTGGCGAGACCATTCACAACCTTGCTGGCGACGTCACTCCTGACGAGCTCTATGCAGCTATCGTTCAGGCTGACGCTATGGGCCGCGCTCTTAAGGCTTAAGCTTCTAGCCGCAGGTTGTGACGCGACAACGTGGCGCAACGGCGCACTCACTTGATACAGAAGAGGGGTCGCAGATGCGGCCCCTCTTTTTTGTTGCAGTTTTAATGTGATGGCGAGAAGTGCGGACAATGGCGCCGGAGTTGCGGCGCACTACCTACAGGCCCAGCACCTGCTTGATGTCCGCAGCAATCAGCTCGGGATCCAGATGACTTTCTCGCATAAGGTCCGCGATGTTGACGCGATCGTAGAAAGCCTTCTTGACGCCGTAGTTCAGCACACGTGCGGGAGAAGTTCCCAGGTAGCTGGCGATATTCTGTCCCCAGCCACCCTCGATAATGCCGTCCTCAATGGTCACGATGACGTCGTGGTCTTTTACCAGGTTGTCGAGCAGATTCTGGTCAACGCCCGAGGCAAAGTATGGTTTGACCAGCGTGGCTTCAATTCCCAAGGTAGAGCTGAGGGCCTCAATAGTTTTCTCGCCAAGGTCGTAGAAATCGCCCAGGGCAAGAACGGCCACCTTGGAGCCCTCGCGCGTGACCTCGTAGGTGTTGAGGGCGTCGAAGTTTGTGCGGACGGGTCCCTCGGCATGGACCACAGGACCGGAAGGAATTGCGATGTAGACGGGGTGTTTGTCCTGGTCAAGCGCCCAGTCGAGCATGGCGATGTACTCCTCGGCGTTGGACGGCGCGAGATACACCATGTTAGGGATGTTTGCGATCATGGAAATGCTGCTGAGGCCCTGGTGGGTGGCGGCCATCAAGCCCCTAATGGAGCCGGAACCCACGATAACTGCAGGATTCTGGTTGAGTGCCAGGTCCTGGGTCAGCTGGTCGTAGGTGCGCTGGATGAAGGTTGCGCTTGAGCCCCAAACCACGTGCGCGCCGGCGTGAGCTGCGCCGGAAGCCATTGCAACTGCGGTTTCTTCGGCAATACCCACGTCAAGGTAGTGCTTTCCCAGCTCTTCTCGACGTTCCTGCGTAAGACCGAGCAGAGCTGGAACTGCCGACATAAGCACCAAGAACTTTGGGTCAGTCTTTGCGCGCTTGAGGGCATACTCTGCAAAAATGCTGGCATACGACTCGGAAGAACCGGATGCAGGGCTCTGACCAGTCTGGATGTCAAACGGCATGTGCCAGTGCCACTTCTCCTTGTTTGCCTCCGCGGGAGCGTAGCCCTTGCCTTTGAGCGTATTGATGTGGACCACGACTGGATGAGTTGAGTCTTTTACCTGCTCAAATGCGGCGATAAGAGCCTCGATGTCGTTACCGTCATTGACATACAGGTAGTCCAGGCCCATCGATTTGAAGAGGTTATTCTCGGCAGCTCCGTTGGTGCGGCGCAGCTCAGCGAACTGGTCGTACATGCCGCCGTGGTTCTCGGCGATGGACATCTGGTTGTCGTTGAAGACGATGATAAAGTTGCTGTTCAGCTCACCGGCAACGTTCAAGCCCTCAAGCGCCTCGCCGCCGGACATGGATCCGTCACCGATAACGGCGATGATGTTCTCCTTGCCGCCCATGATGTCGCGAGCCTTTGCCAGGCCAAGCGCCAAGCTGATGGACGTGGAAGTGTGGCCGATTTTGAAGAGGTCGTGAGGGGTCTCGGCGGGATCAGTGTAAGGAGACACCGAGTCGTAAAGCACGGGATCCATGTATGCCTGCTTGCGGCCGGTGAGCATCTTGTGGGGATACGTTTGGTGCGAGACATCGTAAACGATATGGTCAACGGGCGAATTGAACACGGTATGAAGCGCGATAGTTGCTTCGACGATGCCAAAG
>JABZGZ010000108.1 GCA_015259105.1 Atopobium sp.
AGTGATACATGGTCATAACGGGTGACACGCCGATGATCTTATCGTCAGGACGCAAAGCAGGCTTAATGGTAGTTTGAAGTTGAATGCCACCGCGATCATAGGTGACAGGAATATCCTCTACGCCAGCAGACATTGCATCTTTAATAGCAGCGGTCAGGTCTTCCCAGGTATGAACCTCTACCTTGTTAAACGTAAGAATAGTGTCCCCAGGAGTAAGGCCGGAAATAGCTGCTAGAGAGCCAGACTCAACTGAGCCCAACTGTGCCTTGTTTTGTGCGGCAGGAATACCAACAAACATTAAAGAGCCCACAACCAGCACAAAGGCAAGCGCAATGTTAACCAAGGGTCCGCCCAAAATCATAAGCAGGCGCTTAGGAACGTTTGCTCCTACGTAGGTATGAGCCTTTTCTTGAGCAAAGAAGTCCTGAGTAGACATCTGTGGAATACGAGACTCCCCTGCTACCGTTGAGCCTTCTTGCTCAAAATTGTGACCACGGTCATACTCACAGCGCAGCTCAGCGTCTCGTGCAAGAGTCTGGAAGGTAATGTGAGCCAGCTCATCTGACTCGGACTCCTTGAGAAGCTCAATGGAGCCCCAATCCGCCAAGGTATACAGCAGATTATAAGCGCGCTCATCCTCGCAGGTAAGCTTTGCTGCAAGAGCGCCAACCTCAAGTGAGCCTGCTTCCTGAACACTCATCAGAGCCTGAGGCAGAAGCTCATCAAGCTGACCTTCCATACCGCAGATGCGAGTATAGCCGCCAAAAAGAAGCGGCGTTACTCCAACCTCGGTGCCATACTTCTTGCTCTTATGAGAAAGCTTGTACTTGAACGGCATGCCCAAGAAGAACTCAGTGACACGAACGCCACATAGGCCAGCCATTCCGTAATGTCCAGCCTCGTGAACAAATACAAGAAGCGAGAGGACCAAGAGTCCCCAAAAAATTGGTGAAAGAATAGCTAACAAATTCACAAAATTCCTATCCCACAAAAGAGCGAGCTAAAGCTCGTGCTTCTGCGTCTACAAGCGTCAATTGTTGAAGGTCTTCTACCCTTTGGACATGAGAGGCATTCATGGTCTCTGCAACAATGCGCTCAATATCAAGAAATGAACATCTTCCTCGCCTAAATGCATGGTTAGCAACTTCATTAGCTGCATTCATGATACATGGAAGCGTTCCACCAACAGTTCCCGCATGACGAGCAAGAGCTAGGCATCCAAAGGTTTTCTCGTCAGCATAATCTCCTGTAAGAGGAGCTGTCTCTTGCCACTCAACCGGCTTGGCGATTGCTGGCCAGCGGTGCGGATAACTCAGTGCAAACTGGATTGGCAGCCTCATGTCAGAGGCTCCTAGCTGCGCCTTTACGGAGCCGTCCACAAACTCAACCATAGAATGGATGCGGCTCTGGCGATGTACCAGCACCTCAAGCTTGTCCATTGGAGTATCAAAGAGATGATGAGCTTCAATAAGCTCAAGACCCTTGTTCATGAGCGTTGCGCAGTCGATGGTAATCTTGGCACCCATCTTCCAGGTTGGATGCGCTAAAGCGTCGTCGGCCGAGACATGCTTGAGCTGCTCGCGAGAATATCCGAAGAACGGACCACCAGAACAGGTGAGCCAAATCTTCTGGATATCAACGGGTCTCTCGCCAATAAGGCACTGGAAGATGGCGCTGTGCTCGGAGTCAACGGGAATGAGCTGGCCGGGCTTAACCTGCGGCATCAGAAGGTCTCCGCCAACAACAATGGACTCCTTGTTGGCGTATGCCAGCACCTTACCAGCCTTTACAGCGGCTAGACCAGCGTAAATGCCGGCCTCTCCCACTACTGCGTTGACCACGCAGTCAACCTCATCCAGCTTCGCAAGCGCCTGAACTGCCTCGGGACCAAAGCTTGCCTTGCAGCCTTGAGGCAGTGCGTCGAGAAGAACGTTGCCCTTGACACTTGCATCGGCAAAAGCAACATATTTGCAGTTGAACTCATTTGCTGCCTTCACGGCAAACTCAGCCGACGACCTCACCGCAAGGGCAACTACCTGCACCTTTTGCGGAAAATGACGACATACATCAAGCGTCTGCATGCCCACAGAACCCGAAGCTCCAAGGACAGCAACACGCAGCGGCTCATGCCTTACAGCACGAGGCGCGGTATCTTCAAAAATGCTCAAAACCTATGCTCCAAACGGCAGCGCAATAGGGAGCTTGACCTGGCTAAAGAGCACGGCAAGCTGGAAGAGAAGAAACGCCGCCATAGTTCCAAAAATCATCGAATCGGTTCTATCAAGCAGGCCACCATGACCAGGCATAATTGAACCGGAGTCTTTAAGTCCTACGCCTCGCTTAATACGAGACTCAAAGAGGTCTCCAACGACAGAGAAAATACCCTCAGTTACGCCAAAGAGCAGGGCAAACAGAGGGTTCATATTAATTGCGCCAAACACGGCAATCAAGAACCACACCAACATTGAGCCTAAAAGGCCACCGTAGAAGCCTTCCCAGCTCTTATTTGGAGAAATTCTTGGCGCCAGTTTATGCTTGCCAAATTTAGATCCAAACAAATACGCAAAAGAATCGTTAGCCCACACAGAGAGCATGACAGCAAGCGTGATCCAAGGAATAGAAAAACTAGGCTCTGTAGACCTCAGCAGCACTACCGTTGAAAGTGAAAGCGACGTATACAGTGGTCCAAAGGCCGTAACCGCCACGTCTGCAAGGTTTGCTCGCGGTGTTAAAACATACCAAAGTCCGCAAAGAATAATCAAAAGCAGAGAAAATACCAGCGGAAAGACGTGACCAAAATACGCAATTATGGGAAAAACAAGCGAGAAGACAAGGCCAAGAGGCTCGTTTGGCATACGTCCGCCCATGCGACAGATGTGGAAGAACTCAGAACAGCATAGCCATCCCATACCAGCTATCAAAACAATGGTGGCTTCTTTACCCACAAACAGTGCAGCAAGCACAATAGCTGCATAGACTACGCCAGACAGAGTTCTGGTCAAAAGCTTTTCGGTAACGCCACGGACTCGCTGGCCCATAAGGTTGCCAGCAGATCGTTGTAGCTCTTTAAGTGAGCGGCGAATCTCCAGC
>JABZGZ010000109.1 GCA_015259105.1 Atopobium sp.
GTCTTGGCTTGATAGCTTCCAGGTTTGAAGAGAAAGTTCTGGGAGTTTATAGCCCTCTGGAGCTTGAATTTCTTCGATTTGGTAATACCCCAAAGGTAGCCAGGGTTTCTCGCCAAGAGTAAAGAGGTCATCTCCAGAAGCCTTATGGTCTGCGTCAAACGAGGCAAAACCTTGTTCATCGGTCGAGAAAACCCATGTTCTAAGCGTAGTTTCAGAGGAGCCGCTGTAGGTTACCTTAAAAAGCGCGCCTTGCAGCGTTGCGTTACCTTGGGGAGAAGCACTTTGTTGCTCGGAATGATTGTTTTCGCTGAGGTTCGTACTGTGGTCAAAGTCTTGTTTTGAAATGCGTAGATTAAAGCCTCCGACAGGAGTGTCGGTAACCGTGAGAGCACTCTCTTCCTGGTTTTTTATCTCTACAGCATGAATTGTCTGATCAAGAAGAAAGCCCTTTGGTGCAGTGATTTCTTTTACGTACACCGTTCCAACGGGAAGCTCGTCGAGCGTTGCAGACCCGGATTCGTCAAGAGTGAGGCTGCCAAGAAGATTGGTGCAACCCTCATCGGAATATACTCCGTAAACTGCGCCTTCTAGGGAGTAGTGCTCGTTATTTGAAGTGACATCGGGTAATAGGGAGCCTTTGGTGATTTTGAGAGAGCCAGATTGTTGCCCAAAGAAAAACAGAACCTGTTTGTCTCCTGTAGGCACAAACAGCTTGGCAACTCCACTCTCCGGACCACCACCGTTGGTTTGAGCGTAGTTCATAGCATCGGAATAGAACTGTTCAATAGGTTGATGAAGCTCTGCCTGAGGAACACTCACCGCAAGAGCATGAGCTTCTCCGCGCATAACCGCCCACAGCGCAAACTGCGTGATGGCTCGCGCCTTCCAGCCTGTATATCCATATACGTCTTTTTCTTGGGACGCAGTTGCTCCGTGATAGATGATGTAGTCAATAGCTCTAAGCTGCTCGGCGGTATACGTTCCACCGCGAGCGCCGTTAGCTGAGGTGAGTTTTGTATAAGACTGCGGGTCAATTACACTTCCAGTTGCTCCTGGCCAGGCACCATAGTGATTGAACTCATCTCCACAGTAAAGATACGTACCGTCACTAGCGGTCCACATAGGAATTTGTTGTCCACCAGGAAAATCTTCTCTTTGTGCAACAGTAAAAGAGGGCTCTTGTGCAAAAGCAAGTCTATGAGCAGGCTTTAGAAAAAAATGACTAAGGAGAAGAGCTCCAATCAACAGAGGGATAAACCAGAAGTGACAGACAGAAGCAAAGGAGCGCCTCCGTGTAGTTCTTTCTTCCTTAGGTTTTGAGGATTTTGTGATAAACATGCGTGCCTCCAAACTGAAAAATCAGAGGTAGATTGCGTATGATGAGATTTTTGTAATGCATAAATACGAGCTTTTGTTGCAACATATAGACAATTAGTGTTAACGTATTCTGTAATCAGTAACACTTACTAATTAATGAGGTTATCGTGCGTTACAGTAAGCAACGTGAGGCAATTCGTACGTATATGGAAGGTCGCCACGACCATCCAACAGCAGATAGCGTATATGCGGCAGTGAGAGAAGAGTTACCAAACATCTCTCTTGGAACCGTTTACCGTAACCTTATGCAGCTCGTTGACGCAGGTGAGCTTCAGGTTGTTAATACTGGTGATAACATCTCTCGTTTTGATCCAACTACAACCGAGCATGCCCACTTCCAGTGTCATGAGTGCGGCCGTGTCTTTGATGTTGATGGACCAGTTCTAAGGGATCTTACCAGCCTCACCAAGGACTCTTGTGGCGAGATTGACTCTTACGCCCTGTGTTTTACGGGTATTTGTAATGAGTGTCTGTCTAAGAATCCAGCGCTTCATCACAGCGTAAACTAATTGCATTGCAACAAAACAGCTCTCTTTAAGACCGGTGTTCACCGGTCTTTTTCTTTATGGGGGAGCCTCGGGCTTGCGAGAAAACCTATCTGCTAGACGCGACCGTAGACCTGCATGTCCTATGGAAGGAAAGCTGCTTGGCATGACGGGGTCTCCGCCAAGCAGCTTTGCCCGAGGAAGATGGAGTTGTCGGGTGGAGAGTAGGCGCCTATAAGAGGCGGGATAGTGGTGTGCGGGGGTTTCTCGCCAAAAGTACTTTTGCATAGCGCTCCTTTCGTTGGAGAGCATGCTAAAGAGTGACTTTGCGCCTATTCTGACCAGCGCTTGTCCAATTTCTGACAAAGAAAATTTGTGTAGGCGCATTTTTGTTGTATACAAGCAGCTAGGCGGAAAACAACACATCAAACTTTTATCTAGTTGCCGAGCAAGCAATTAAAAGGCAAAAAATACTGTGATAAAATCTACACAATTGCGGGCATCGCCAAGTGGTAAGGCAATGGCTTCCCAAGCCATCATCCGCGGGTTCGAATCCCGTTGCCCGCTCCAAAGACATACAAGAGCCCTTCGGGGCTCTTTTTATGGACAAGATTGAAATTTGGCGTTGTGAAGAAGGTTGTTCGGGTAGAAGTGGAACGGAAATACTTTGGATCTATCGCCAAGAAGTTTGCTCTTACGTTCTTGAATTACGCGGATTGATGGTTGAAGGGAACAACATGGCACAAATTCCTATGACAGACCAAGAGGTAAAGATTGCCCTTGATGCACTGTCTGATCAGATTGATAAATATGCTGAGCTTCTTGTGAAGAAGGGATGCGCAATTTCTGAGGGAAGTCAGCTGGTAATTAACGCTTCAATTGAGATTGCTGATTTTGCTCGTAGAGTTCAGCGCGCAGCCTATGCAGCTGGTGCAGAATTTGTCACGGTTATTTGGGGCGATCAAGAGTCCTCAAGAATCATGTACGAAAACGTAGATCTAGCTCGTCTTTCTAAAACTCCAAGCTGGAAGATTGAGCAGCTTAACTCCCTCGCAGAGCAGGGTGCAGCATTTTTGTTCCTCTCGTCTGATGATCCAAATGGTCTAAAGGGCATTGATCCAGAAAAGCCCGCTGCTGTTTCTCGTGCAAGAAACCTGGAGTGCGACGTCTTTAGAAATGGCATGGACTTTGGTAAAAACG
>JABZGZ010000010.1 GCA_015259105.1 Atopobium sp.
GTATGGAATAGAAGTAGTGATGGATGAGCTTGATAAAGCACAAGTATCTTATAAGTATTTGTTTGCTAATTCTTCTGGAGAAGTTGCTTTACGCTCAGCAAAATAAAAAAGAGCTCCCGAAGGAGCTCTTAAGTTCAAGTGGTGCGGCGTATAGGATTCGAACCTATGACGCCCTGATTCGTAGTCAGGTCCTCTATCCAGCTGAGGTAACGCCGCGTGCAAGTAGATAGAATGCCATTTTCCAGTTGAAAAAGCAAGACTAATCTTAGAAAAAGTTCTTCTTGATAAGAAAAAAGCTCGTTGCAGAGATGCAACGAGCAGAAAATTCTGGCGGAGAGCTGGGGATTCGAACCCCAGATGGGCTTGGGGCCCATACTCGCTTAGCAGGCGAGCACCTTCGGCCTCTCGGTCAGCTCTCCAAAATGGGTGCTTGAGAATGATACCCCGAACTGGCGTCACTCACAATAAGACATTTTACAAAACATGTGAAAAATGCTCAACAACCACGTTTTTTCGGTGAGCGCGAAGTATCTCCCAAGAAAAACGATTTGCAATTTGTACTGCGGAAAGGGGCTCATTCTCTTTCGTGAGACCTACGCAATAAGCAAGAAAGCCAAGAATCTCTTCTGGTGTTTTTCCTTGGGATCTAAGGACACCAATGTCTAGATCATGATTGCGTTTTGAAAGTCGCCTACCATCAGGCGCAACAAGTAGAGGGAGGTGAGCGTAGATGGGATGAGAAAAACCAAGCACGTCTTGCAGATAAAGCTGTCTGGGCGTTGAAGACAGAAGATCTGATCCTCTAACTACTTCAGTTACGCCCATGTCAGCATCGTCAACTACTACAGCAAGCTGATATGCAAAGACTTCGTCTGCACGTTGGACAATAAAGTCTCCACATAATTTAGAAAGATTTTGAGATGTTTGATCATAGACTTTGTCTTCAAACACGTAGGTCTTATTAGGAACTCGTATGCGAGTTGCTGGGATTTTATGTTTAGAAAGCTCTTCACGCTCAGATTTGCTCAGGTTGCGGCAGGTTCCCGCATAGACATATGCACCATCGCTGGCATGAGGGGCTTGTGCAGCGTGTAAGTCTGCTCGGGAACAAAAGCAAGGATACAAAAGTACCTGTTGTTTCAATTTCAATAGAGCGTCTTGATAGAGCTCCGTACGCTTGCTTTGGAAAAACGGTCCTCTGTCCCAAGTTAGTCCCAGCCACTGTAAATCATCCAGGAGAAGAGAGGTGTATTGAGGATTATGAGCACGAATATCCAGGTCTTCGACGCGAAGAATAAAGCTGCCATTTTGGGAACGAACACTGGCCCAAGCCATAAGGGCCGAGAAAACGTTACCTAGGTGCATTCTTCCAGAAGGTGTGGGTGCAAATCTTCCAACGCAAGAACTCATTCTTAGAGATCTCCCGCATAGATATAGGCAAAGCCAAAGTCTTGTCCGTTCGCTTTAACCGGAGCTTCATCTTTACAGACAAGGCCCTTGTGTTGATAGAAACTAATGTCGCAGTCATCATCTGTTGCAAGGAAGCAATGCTTAGCTCTTTGCTCTTTCAAAAAATTGAGCATATAGGAAAAGAGCATACCGCCGACACCTTTTCCTTGAGCAGCAGGGCTTACGCAGAATAGTGTAATTTCCCACTTGGGAGTTTTGACTCCTTCATTCCAGTATTTGCAGATCAGATTTGATTCGACGGTACCAACGGCTTCATAGCCTTCAAAGTCTTTCGGGCTTAAGAGCTTTTTAGCTGTAATGGTTGAGGCATTTTCAAGCTCAATCCATTTCTGCTTATCTTCTGGATCTTCTCCGTTGGAGCAGAAAATAAAGCCGAGAACTGTATTTCCGTGTTTTGCAACAAAACGATGAGTTGAAACACCAATGTAGTAAGAAATATCAATGGTAGCCAGAGACCTACTGGTCTCTTTAGATTCATCGCCGTCCAAGTACCAGACACGTTCAACGATTGAGATAAGTTCTGGTAAGTCAGTATCTTCGAAGGGGACTATGATTGGAGTATCGGCAGACATATGAAATAGTTCCTTTCAGGCGTTTTACAGCGGAAGATTATAGAATAGTTTCAAGTTTGTTTACATCTAGTACGTAGTGTTTCGCAGCTGATAGGCTGTAAGTGTTTCTGATAGCAAGTGTCGAACACAAAGGAGCGGCAATGGCTGAGGCCCCTATCAAACGTGCGCTAATTTCGGTAACAGACAAAACAGGTATTGTTGAATTTGCACAAACGCTTACTAAAGAGTTTGGCGTTGAGGTAATTTCAACAGGCGGAACCGCAAAAATCCTCGAAGAGGCTGGTGTTCCCGTAATTCCTATTGAGTCTTATACCGGATTTCCAGAGATGATGGACGGCCGCGTTAAGACATTACATCCTCGCGTCCATGGTGGCCTCTTATGTCGCAGAGATAATCCTGGTCATGTTGCAGACGCAGAGAACAATGGTATCGGCATGATTGACCTGGTCTGCGTTAACCTTTATGAGTTTGAGAAGACTGTTGCTGATCCATCAGTAACTCTAGAAAATGCAATTGAGCACATCGATATTGGCGGACCTTCAATGCTCCGCTCTGCTGCAAAGAATAACGATTTTGTTACGGTTGTTGTTGATCCGGCAGATTATGGTCGTGTTCTTGATGAGATGCGTGCCAATGACGGTGCAACTACAAGGGCTTCTCGCCAGCAGCTGGCTTTGAAGGTATTTAAGACAACGGCTGCATACGATGGCGCTATTGCCGCATATCTTTCTGGTGTTGTTGAAGCGGAGCAAAGTAAATTCCCAGAGACTTTGCTGGTAAAGGCAACAAAAGAGCAAGATCTTCGTTACGGAGAAAATCCTCAGCAGTCCGCAGCGTTTTATAAGATGCCTGGAGCTCCTGCACACTCTCTGGCAAACGCTCAGCAGCTTCAGGGTAAGCCCTTGTCTTACAACAATTTACTTGATACTGATGCAGCTTGGGCTGCTGTTCGTGAGTTTGATGACCCATCGGTCATTATTTTGAAGCACCAGAATCCTTGTGGATCTGCTACGGCGGAAAATGTTGTTGAGGCATACAATCGAGCATTTGCTTGCGATCCACTGTCTGCCTTTGGCGGAATTATTGCAGTAAACAGAGAAGTTCCGCTGGAGTTTGTTGAGCACTTTGCAGATATCAATAAGCAGTTTGTTGAGGTTCTTATTGCACCAAGCTTCACAGAAGAGGCTCTTGAGCGCCTGTCAAAGAGAACAAATCTTCGCGTATTGGCTACGGGCGGAATCGATAGAAGCCGCGAGCTTGAGATGAGAACTGTTGACGGAGGTCTTTTAGTACAAGACCTCGATCATGCAGATGAAACTGCAGAGAGCTTTGAGGTTGTTACCAAGCGCCAACCAACTCCAGAAGAGCTGAATGATTTGGTATTTGCTTGGAAAGTTTGTAAGACCGTTAAGTCAAACGCTATTTTGGTTGCAAAAGATCAAGCTGGAATTGGCATGGGACCAGGCCAGCCAAACCGTGTTGACGCTGCTCTTCTCGCGTGCGAGCGAGCTGAAGCTGCTTGCGAACGCATGGGAATTGATTCAAAGAACCTTGTGGCTGCATCCGACGCGTTTTTCCCATTCCGAGATAACGTTGATACCTTGGCAGCCCATGGCGTAACAGCCATTATTCAGCCAGGCGGATCAGTCAGAGATGATGAGTCTATTGCTGCTTGTGATGAGTATGGTATTGCAATGGTGTTTACAGGAAAGCGACACTTTAGGCACTAATCTGCTAAGCCGGGAATAGCAGTTCATTTCATAAAAAGTTGGGGGAGGACACTGTGGACCAGGAAGAGTTAGAAGCGGCTCAGAAGTTTGAGCTTGATAATCCAGAACTTGTTTGTCGTTGGAGACTTGCTGGAGGTGTTCTCCCTCTTGATAACAGGCATTTACGTGCGCTGAGTAGACGAGTTGTTGCTCAAAAAGATGTTTCTCCGCATTTGATTGCTTGGGCTAAGCAGCACATCGAGGGAACGCTCAAAGAGGGATCGCAAGAATATCCAGACGGCGTTCTTATGATTTTGCTCGAGAGCAATGGTCAGGCCGCTATGACAGTTGGTCCTTACCAGTCTTTAGAGGAGAGCTCTGTTCTATCTCTCGCGGGTCGCGCAAGAATTTCACAGCGAGAAGAGCAGCAAACTCATTGCGCGCCAGAAGTGCTCTGGCTAGTGAAGGACGGAAAGCTTATCGCAGGTATCTCAGAAGAAAGCGTTCGATCAGGAGCCACAAGTCTGGTGCTTGATTTGGCACAAACCCTGCATGAGCCAACTGAGTTTAATCCAGATGTTGTCGCACAGGTATTTGATGGAACTGCTGATTTTGATGAAGCCTTCCTTACTTCAGACGAGCACGGAGTCGTTTGCGCATCTGATGCTGAAGGTGAGATAGGAGAGCGTTTCTTATTTGGTTATAAGAAGCTTTGTGAAATCAAAGCGTCTAAGTAATCAAAAGAGATATGACGCTAAGGTGCGGCTATTAAAGAGCACTCAACGTGCAGTAAGACTTTCGCGCGTTGAGTGCTTACGTAAAAATTTGTCTAATTTTCAGACAGATGGCTGCTTGCGTACTTGAATATTTTGTCGATTTACAAAAAAGTTGCACTTTACTGTTATGTTTATTTTGCAATTCCGCAGGTAGAAAATCCTACCTGAAAATAGGTATTTATTGGCTCATATTTCTGATTTGTTTCGTTGTTTTTTTGCGCAATAATAAAAGCATTATGCGACCGCTGCCGGCCGAACTATGAAACTTGTTTCCGTAGTCACCCAGGGTCTACAGCTTTATTTTGGATCGCACAGACGCATACTGTGAGAAATCACAGATTAGGCAAGGAGAGGAAATGGCAAGAAAGTTTAAGTCCATGGACGGTAACAACGCCGCGGCTTACGTGTCGTACGCGTTTACCGAGGTAGCGGGCATTTACCCAATTACCCCATCAAGTCCAATGGCAGACTATGTTGACCAGTGGTCCGCCCAGGGTGTAAAGAACATCTTTGGTACAACCGTCAAGGTTGTCGAGATGCAGTCCGAGGCTGGCGCAGCTGGTGCTGTTCACGGTTCTCTTGGTTCAGGCGCTCTGACCACTACTTACACCGCTTCTCAGGGCCTCTTGCTCATGCTTCCAAACATGTACAAGATTGCCGGCGAGCAGCTCCCTGGTGTTTTCCACGTCAGCGCACGTACCGTTGCAACCCACGCACTGAACATCTTTGGCGATCACTCTGACGTTATGTCTGCTCGCCAGACTGGCTTTGCACTTCTCGCAGAAGGCAACGTCCAGGAGGTTATGGATCTGGCTCCTGTTGCTCACCTCGCAGCAATCAAGGGCAAGGTTCCATTTGTTAACTTCTTCGACGGCTTCCGTACTTCTCACGAGATTCAGAAGGTTGCTGTTTGGGATTACGCTGATCTGGCTGAGATGTGCGACATGGACGCTGTCCAGGCATTCCGTGATCACGCACTGAATCCAGAGCACCCATCAAGCCGCGGTTCCCACGAGAACGGCGATATCTTCTTCCAGCACCGCGAGGCATGCAACGAGGTTTATAACCAGCTGCCAGCAGTTGTTGAAGACTACATGAACCAGATCAACGCTAAGCTTGGTACTGACTACGGTCTGTTCAACTACTACGGTGCAGAAGACGCTGACCGCGTTGTTATCTGCATGGGTTCCTTCTGCGATACCCTCGAAGAGGTTATCGATTACCTGAACGCTCATGGCGAGAAGGTCGGTCTGGTTAAGGTCCGCCTCTATCGTCCATTCTCTGTAAAGCACTTTGTTGACGTTCTTCCTGAGTCCGTCAAGAAGATTGCTGTTCTCGACCGTACCAAGGAGCCAGGTTCCGTTGGTGAGCCTCTCTATGAAGACGTTGTTTCTTCCCTCTATGAGGCTGGTCGTACAGGCATTAAGGTTGTTGGCGGTCGTTACGGTCTTGGTTCCAAGGACACCCCACCATCATCCGCATTCGCAATCTTCGAGGAGCTCAAGAAGGATGCTCCTCAGCGTGAGTTCACCGTTGGTATTGTCGACGACGTTACTAACCTGTCTCTCCCAGAGGATCCTGAGGCTCCTAACACTGCAGCTGAGGGCACCATTGAGTGCAAGTTCTGGGGTATCGGCGGCGACGGTACCGTTGGTGCTAACAAGAACTCCATTAAGATTATTGGTGACCACACTGATAAATATGTTCAGGCATACTTCCAGTATGACTCCAAGAAGACCGGCGGTATCACCATCAGCCACCTGCGCTTTGGTGATCACAAGATCCGTTCTCCTTACTATGTCACCAAGGCAGATTTTGTCGCATGCCACGTTCCTGCATACATCATCAAGGGCTACAAGATGGTCCGCGACGTCAAGCCTGGCGGTACCTTCCTGGTCAACTGCCAGTGGGATGCAGAGGAGTTTGCACACCACCTGCCAGCAGAGGCAAAGCGCTACATTGCTAAGAACAACATCAACGTTTATCTGATCAACGCAATTGACCTTGCCAAGGAAATTGGTATGGGCAAGCGCACCAACACCATTCTTCAGTCCGCATTCTTTGCTCTTGCAAAGGTTCTCCCAGAGGCAGACGCGCTTCAGTACATGAAGGATGCTGCAACTCACTCTTACCTGAAGAAGGGCCAGAACATCGTCGATATGAACCACAAGGCAATCGACGCTGGTGCTACTGCATTTACTAAGATTGAGATTCCTGCTGATTGGGCTACTGCAGAGGATGCTCCAAGCACAATCACCCTTGAGGGCCGTGAGGCTCTGCTCAAGCAGGTTCGCGACATCATGACTCCAGTCTCTCGTATGGAGGGTGACGCACTTCCTGTTTCTGCATTTAAGAACCACGTTGATGGCCAGTTTGAGCTTGGCGCTGCTGCTTACGAGAAGCGCGGCATTGCTGTCGTTGTTCCTGAGTGGAACGTCGAGAAGTGCATCCAGTGTAACCAGTGCGCTTATGTCTGCCCACACGCAGTCATCCGTCCATTCGTCCTTACCGACGAAGAGGTTGCTGCTGCACCAGCACAGTCTCAGTTTAAGGATGCCGTTGGTCCTAAGGCTAAGGGCTACAAGTTTGAGATTGCTATTTCTCAGCTCGACTGCACCGGTTGCTCCAACTGCGTCTACATCTGCCCTGCAGATGCTCTGACCATGAAGCCAATCGAGGAGCAGGAGTCCAAGCAGGAGATCTTTGACTACGCAGTCAACCACGTCTCCGAGAAGACCGAGCTTGTCGCTAACAACGTCAAGGCATCTCAGTTCAAGAAGCCTCTTCTTGAGTTCTCCGGTTCCTGCGCAGGCTGCGCTGAGACTAGCTACGGCCGCCTGGTCACTCAGCTCTTTGGCGATCGTATGTTCATCTCCAACGCAACTGGTTGCTCCTCCATTTGGGGTAACCCAGCTTCCTGCTCACCATTTACTACCGATGCAAATGGTCACGGTCCAGCATGGAACAACTCCCTCTTCGAGGACAATGCAGAGCACGGTATGGGTCTGATGCTTGGTCACCAGGCACAGCAGAAGCGTCTTCTGGAGCTTGCTCAGCAGCTTGTCGATGAGGACGGCGCATCTCAGGACCTCAAGGATGCTGCTAAGGCATGGATTGAGTCCGTCAACGACGCAGCTCTCTCCAAGGAAGCTTCTAAGACTTTCGTAGTTGAGCTTGAGAAGTCTGATCTTCCAGCAGCTAAGGAAATCCTTGCTAACAAGAGCTTCCTCACCAAGAAGTCCTTCTGGATCTTCGGTGGCGACGGTTGGGCATACGACATCGGCTTCGGTGGCCTTGACCACGTTCTTGCTTCCGGCGAGGACATCAACGTCTTTGTCTTCGACACTGAGGTTTACTCCAACACCGGTGGTCAGTCCTCTAAGGCTTCCCGTCTTGGCCAGGTTGCACAGTTCGCTGCAGCTGGTAAGGACATCAAGCAGAAGAACCTTGCTGAGATTGCTATGACCTATGGTTACGTCTATGTTGCTCAGGTTTCCATGGGCGCAAACCTCCAGCAGACTCTCAAGGCAATTGCTGAGGCAGAGGCTTATCCAGGACCATCCCTCATCATCGGTTACTCCCCATGCGAGATGCACTCCATCAAGGGCGGCATGGCTCACGCACAGGAGGAGATGAAGAAGGCAGTCGAGACCGGCTACTGGAACCTCTATCGCTTCAACCCAGCTGCACCTGCAGGTAAGAAGTTCACGCTTGACTCCAAGGCACCTAAGGGTGGCTACCAGGAGTTCCTGATGAACGAGGCTCGTTACAGCCGACTCACCCGCGAGTTCCCAGAGCACGCAGAGAAGCTCTTCAAGGAGAACGAGGAAGCCGCAATGGCTCGCTACGATCACCTTGTACGCCTCTCCGAGCTCTATGCAGCAGAGAAGAAGGAGCAGCCTGAGGAGTAAGGCAACTTACTTTCACGTAGCTTCAGCCGAGCCAGGATATCCTGGCTCGGCTTTTTTATGCAGCATTTTTGGCGAGAGACCCTCTGTTCTTCAAGCTCTTCTCGCGAGGTGATAAACTAGAGAGACTTTGCTCACGATGGGAGTTACTGTGGCACAAAAAAAGAGCAGACTATTTCCTGTAGCTTTTCTCGCTGCTAAAGCAACACTTGCAGCACTTAAATTGACCAACCATGAGGGCGGAACGCTGCCAGGCTTTATCGCTGAAGGCATTGATCCTGCATTTTTGGGAGACATTGCTAAGCCAGAGCAGATTGTCTTTATTACCGGCACAAACGGCAAGACAACCACCAATAACTTGCTCAACGACCTTCTCGCCGATAATGGCTACCAGACCGTTACCAACCGCGTTGGCGGCAATATTTCCAGCGGCTTTGCAAGCTCGTTTGCAAAGAACGCCACGTGGAAGGGTACGTCAAAGACTAAGCTTGCAGTTATGGAGTTTGACGAGCTCTCTGGACCTCGCATTTTCCCGTATCTGCAGCCTGATATTTTATCTGTTACCAATTTGTTCCGCGATACGTTCTCTCGTAGCGCAACGCCAGACTACGTGTTTGACGTTATGGATAAGGGCATTCCTGCTTCAACTCATCTAATTTTGAACGCAGATGACATGATTAGCTGCAGACTTGCTCCTCAGTGCACTCATCGTACGTATTACTCCATCGCAAGGCTGGCAGAAGACACCGCAGAGCCAGTGGGCATTGTTTCAGATCTTACCGCCTGCCCCAAATGCGGTGGCAAGCTCAAGTGGGATTATGCACACCTTAGGCATCTTGGCCACGCAACTTGCGAGGAGTGCGGCTATACTAACCCAACTCCTGATTACGAGGTTATCTCAGTAGAGCCAGAGACCGGCAAGTTTGTGGTCAAAGAGCACTGCCACGAGGACGCACCAACATATGAGTACAAGCTCAACAGCTACTCTATCGTCAATCTCTATAACTTGTTTGTGGCCATTGTAACCGCGCGTGAGATGGGTCTTGCGCCTGCAACTATTGCTGCATCTTTGCAACGCGTTAACATTGCTTCCTCCAGGTATAACGAGATTGATTACAACGGTCGTCGTCTTATTAGCATGGCTTCTAAGGGCGAGAATGACACGGCAACCTCAGTCACCATCGATATCCTTCGCAAACAGCCAGGTGATAAGGCAATTATCATCATGATTGCTGATGCGTACATGGCAAAAGCAAAAGACCAGACAGAGTATATTGGCTGGTACTACCAGACAGACTTTGAGTTCTTACAAGATCCAAGCGTTAAACAGGTCATTATTTATGGCGACACATCGCTTGACCTGCAGCTTAGGTTGAGACTTGCGGGTATTGATCCAGCTAAAACCTTTGTGGCAAGCTCTCCTGAAGAGACCGCTGACTTGGTTGACCTTAACGCTTGCCAGCACGTTTTCTATGCACACGGCCTCTATAACGGTGGCATTGCTGATATCAGCAGAAACCGTATCATTGAGCGCTTGAAACAGATGGAGGCCTCCCATGAGTAATCCAGCAACTAAGATTGAGATTCTTTACCCAGAGTACGGTAACCAGGGTGGAGACAACGGAAATGCTCTCTACCTGGAGGCCTGCCTTCCAAAAGAGAACTTTGTGTACACCTCTCACGCCACAACGCCTTACTTTGTTGAAAACACGCCATCAGCAATCATCATGGGTGGCATGACAGAAGCCCAGCAAGAGCTTATTATTTCTCGCCTTATGCCTTACAAGGACAGGCTTGCAGAGCTGGCTGATCAGGGCGTTCCTATGCTGTTTGCGGGCAACGCTTCAGAGCTTTTTGGCCAGAAAATCGTCAATCCTGACGGTTCTGAAATTGAGGCTCTGGGCCTCTTCAAGTTTACGACCACTCGCTATATGCCCCAGCGCTTCCACGATGTCCAGGTGGGAGAGTTTGATCCTGGCAATGGCAAAGAGCCTTTTGTTGTCGTTGGCTTTAAGATGCAGTTCACACTCACCGAGGGAGATAACTCTAACTGCTACTTCCTTAAAAATAAGGTAGGTTTTGGCATCAATAAAGAAAGCAAGCTGGAAGGTTTCCGTCGCAAGAACGCTATTGCCACCTGGCTTATTGGGCCACTGCTTCCGCTCAATCCTTATCTCACACGGTGGATTTTGGATATGGCAGGCGAGGAAGACACTCCTCTTGCTTTTGAAGAAGAGGCGGTCGCAGCGTATCAAAAGCATGCTCGTGAGATGGTCTATCCAGGAATGCACCTGCATTACTAATTGTATGTCTGCACTGCTCATTTGCTCATATATGCGTTTCGTCGTATCATGAATTAAATTTTTTAGAGTTAACAAGGGGATTGTTTTGCCACAGGTTTCTTCAGCTTATGCAACAAAACAGCGCGCTCAGCGCCTTGCACGTATTGGTATTATTGCTGCCCTTTATGCAGCACTTACGCTTGCAGCTCTTCTTTTCTTGGGCGGTCTTGCTTGGGGTCCTGTGCAGTTCCGCATTTCTGAGGCGGTTGTGGTTATTGCACTCTTTACCGCTGACGCAATCCCAGGACTGACGCTTGGCTGCGTCATTGCTAACCTTGCAAATATGGTTATTTCTGGCACAGGTGCATTGGGGCTGTTAGACGTAGTCTTTGGCTCCTTGGCAACCGCCCTTGGTGCATGGTTTACCTGGAAAAACAGGAAGAATGTACCGCTTGCACTTCTAGGACCTGTGCTTGCAAATGCAGTAATTGTTTCTGCATATCTTCCTATTTTGCTTCAGGGCTTGGGATTCTACACAATTCCATTTACCACTATTGAGCTTGACGGCTCATATCCTCTAATGTTCTTGTTTGGCTTTATTACCACAGGACTTGGAGAAGCCGTTGTTCTCTATGTGCTTGGCGCTCCATTAGCTCGTGCGCTTAAGCACTCGTCTTTACCACAGCAGCTTGCTTCTGAGGATTCTGCTACAGAATCAATGGGGAACTAGACAACCATGCAGAGACTTGCTCAGTACATACAGAGGTCAACTAGGGTAGTCCTGGTTCTTCTCGCCTGTGTATTGCTGGGCCTGCTCTCTTGGAGTGTCATGGCAGACAATCTGTTTGCAGCTCTCGTTGCAGGCGGAGGACTTGCCACGGTCATTGTTTTTGGCGGCACCAATCAGCCGGGTAACGAGCACACCAGGTCTCAGGCAACAGAGCGAACGCTTGAGGTGGCCTCTAAGACGCTTAAAATGTTACGCGGTGGATTGTCACAAGAAACAGCGCCAACCATCTGCACGTTATTGCTTTCAGAAACCTCTGCTGCTGCTATCTCTATTACTGATACAGAGTACGTATTGGGTTTTGAAGGAGATATTGTAACCTCCCATATGCCTGGTTCAAAGGTAGTTGGCCCTGCAACTGAGGTTTTGGAAAGTGGCCGCATGGAGACGTTTGTCTCGGTAGATAGCCGTCAGCAGGTGCTGCAAAGACGAGGCGGCTTTGGCAATGGCGGCAGCTCTTTTGGCATCATTGTTCCGCTGATTGTTCAAGATCACACGGTCGGCACAATCAAACTTTATTATCGTCGCGGTATTGAAATTGATCGTACGCAGCTGGCAATCGCAGAGGGTCTGGGTGAGCTTCTTTCCACGCAGCTTTCCTCGTACGAGCTTGACCGTCAGGCAGAGTTGACCGCTCGAGCCGAGGTCAAGGCTCTGCAAGCACAGATTAATCCACACTTCTTGTTCAATACGCTTAATACCATTGCATCTCTTACGCGTACAAATCCCAATAAAGCGCGCGACTTGCTTCGCGAGTTCTCGGTATTTTATCGCCGCACGCTTGAGAGTTCGCAGGGCGCACTCATTCCGCTTTCTCAGGAATTGACACAAACGCGCAGGTATTTGACAATTGAGAAGGCGCGTTTTGGAGAAGAACGTATTCAAGAGTCTGAGCATGTCGATGAGGGATGCGAAGATATTCAGGTACCGTCTTTTTTGATTCAGCCTATTGTCGAGAATGCCGTGAGGCACGCTATGAAAGATGAAGGCGCCCTCCATATTGACATCCACGTCACACGCGATGATGATGATATTCTTATATCTGTTGCTGATGATGGTCTTGGAATGGATGAAGAGACTGTTTCTCGCTTACTTAATGGTCAAGGTCCTACCCCGCAGGATTCTTCGGGGAGAAATAGGGGCACGGGTATTGCCATTAAGAACGTAGCTGAGCGAGTTGAGCGCTTCTACGCCGTTGGCTCTGGCATGGAAATCATGTCTAAACCAGGGCAGGGTACGTGCGTGACACTCAAGCTTGCAGGTGCGGCACTGCAGGCAACAGCATAGTAGTATCGGTTTTTGCTTAACGCTGCGTTAGGCCGTTGGGAGATGAATGACATGCGTGCCATGATTGTTGATGACGAGGCTCCAGCCCGTTCTGAACTCAAGTTCTTGCTTGAGGAGACCGGACGTCTCGAGGAAATCATTGAGGCTACAAGTGCAAGGGATGCTGTCGAGAAACTCATGGAGTCTCGCGTTGAGGTCTTGTTCCTCGATATCTCCATGCCTAAGACAAATGGAATGCAGCTTGCAGAGGCCCTTCACAAGCTGAAGAATCCTCCTCAGATTGTGTTTGTCACCGCATATAGCGAGTACGCGCTGGATGCATTTGGCGTTAACGCGGTAGATTACCTGATGAAGCCCGTTGAGACCGAGCGCCTTGAGCAGGCTCTTGATAAGGTTGAGGAGCGCCTTCGTCCTCAGTCTCCTATGGCAACCATTGAGCGAATTCCTGTCATTAAGAGCGGAAGCAAGGTTCTTGTTCCCATTGATCAGATTCGCTTTATTGAGGCAAAAGACGATTATTCTTGCATCTACACAGAAGACGATCGCTTCTTGTCTACTATTTCTCTGCAAAAACTTGAAGAGCGCCTTGCTCCACACGGATTCTTCCGCATTCATCGTAGCTTTATCGTGAATCTTGAGTATGTTGACGATGTTGAGGTTATCTCTGCTGGTATCCTACAGTTGACTATTCAGGGATTTGAGGAGCGTCACATTTCGGTTTCTCGCCGTCGTGTGGTCGCACTCAAGCGAGCACTGGGACTGTAGAAGCTCAAAGGGTTTCTCGCCAGAGGCTTAAAAGCGCACGTAGGAGTTTGGTATGGCACTTGTAAGGTTTGATGTAATTTCAGATACGCATGGGTATTTGTCATCTGAGTTGCTTGAAGCTCTGCAAGGCGCCAACTACATTGTGCATGCTGGAGATATTACCTCTAACGCCGATTATCAGACACTGCAGAAGATTGCTCCCGTTAAGCTTTGCCTGGGCAATAATGACTTCTGCTACAACTATGGCCCCATGGTAAAGAAAAAGATTATTTTCTTTGTAGCTGGTCTCAAGTGGCAGGTGTGTCACTATCGCGAGAGGCTTGACCTGGTCAAATGCAATATTGCTATCTGCGGTCACACGCATAAGCCTTTTGTACAGCGTGACGAGTGGACCAATACACTTGTAATGAATCCAGGAAGCCCTACCTACCCGCGTGGTCGCGAGGGCGCAACAATGGGACGCATTATTGTTGATGATGAAACAGCCCAGGTAGTCAGCGCAGAGATTATTAGTTTGTCTTCGCTTGAGGTGCTTTCTTCTTGTAAATAAGCGATGGAATCATCAGCTTGGTAAAAAGCACTAGCCATACAAGGGCAAGCGAGAAACCACCAATGACGTCGGTAGCGTAGTGCACACCCAGATAAATTCTACTGATGCCAATCATAATGATGACGCCAGAGAACAGGCCACACCAAAGCCAACGTTGTAGCTTGTCTTTCTCGTAATGCCAGACAAGCCAAATAAGCAGGCCATAAAAAGCCATCGAGAACATCGAGTGGCCCGAGGGGAAGCTGTAGCCAGTTTCAACTACTAGCCTAAAGCCATCCGGGCGTGGACGTTGGACAATCGCCTTAAAGATAAGGTCTACAACAACAACGCCACCCAGATTAATAAAGGCAAGCCTGCCGACACTTGGCCCTGGTGCAAAAGCAGCAACCACAATAAGCATGACAATAACGGTGACGGGGCTTGCAAGTCCAGAGAACCCTTCCATAACCTCTGTAAGAAGGGGAGTTCTGAGGTGAACAACAAAGAGCCTGTAGGCAAAGTGATCAATGCCAATGACGTCACCTTCAGAAACGTCAATCAACAGAAAAATAAAAATTGCTGATGAGACAAGCAGAATGATGGTAGAAAGGCTAGAACGCAGACGCTGTAGAAAAAGGCGCTTGCGAACTCCTGTTAAAAGTCCTGTCTTTTGAGCATCAAGGCTTTTATCGGCCATTAGTTCTCCTTGTAACAAAAAGGCGGCACGCCGATAGACGTACCGCCGCTTAGTTCAATGATAAGCCAGCGCAAGCGCGTGACACACAAGAACTTACAGGTTAGCGTTAAGCTCAGAAACGAGGTCAGCCTTAGGAAGATTACCAACCATGGTGTGAACTGGCTCGCCGTTCTTGAAGAGGATGAGGGTTGGGATAGAAACGATGCGGAAACGAGTTGCAAGATCAGCCTCGTCGTCAACATTTACCTTGTAGACGTCAAGCTTGTCTGCCATCTCATTGCCAACTTCCTCAACGACTGGGCCAAGAGCGCGGCAAGGACCACACCAGGATGCCCAGAAATCAACGAGGACAGGCTTGTCTGCGTTAGCAAGAACAGAATCGAACTCTGCAGTAGTGAGCTGCTGTGCCATAACGAACCTCCAGTTACATACGGCTATAAAGCCATTAACTTTTTATTGCTAGCAAACTTATCCCCAAATTAGGGAAGTGTATACACATAACTTTGTAGACTTGCTCAAATTGTGAATTACGTGCATAGTTGGCATATAAGAAAGAGGTGCGCATGCCAAGCGAAAGATCTATGCGAAAAGAAGCCTACATGGCAAAAACAACGTATGAGTTTGGAGATTTTGCTGATCAGGGGGTGTGTATGGCAGGCAATGCTTTTGCATCGGTTTTATTGGTAAAAGGCCAGGAAGACTTTGAAGAGGCTGAACTTTCTGCACTTAAAGCTTCTTTAGAGCATTTAGGCTATGCGCCTGAGGCATGGGCCACCTTGCTTACCACCACAAAAACAGGAGATCCTATAAATCCCCTGCTTGTCAGGCAGGCGATAAGCGCCTTTAGTCCAGATACGGTGCTCATGGTAAATGACGCAGCAGTTACATCAGTGCGTGAGGCATACGCAGATGAGCTTGGTCAGCTTACAACTGACGCCGAGAAGACCTTCTCACCCCGTGTTCTTGTTCGTGTGTGTGGAATGCGCATGGTAAATCTTGATAACTTTGCCGGAGCGCTCGAGGACCCTCGTCAGAAGCAGTTACGCTGGGCTGCTATTAAACAAGTCCCACCTTTGGGAGAACCTTATTAGTAACGATTTGTCGTATTTTTTACGAAAAACGACATTGTGACGTTTCATGAGCGTTGCGAAGATTATCCTTGAGATAGTCAAAAGAAGGAGACTGGTATGGCATCACCTACAGCACCACATATTTTGCCTACTGACGCAACACAGACTAAAGCTTGGCGCGCACTTGCAGAGCATTACGCCAGCTTAAAAGATACAAAAGCTACGTTGAAGAACTGGTTTGCAGAAGACCCTCAGCGTGTCCAGAATTTTACGTTTGAGCTTGATCAGTTCTTGATTGATCTTTCTAAAAACCTTGCCACGCAAGAGACGCTTGACCTTCTGTGTGATCTTGCAGAAGAGGTCAAGCTTGAAGAGCGTAGAGACGCTATGTACGCCGGCGAGCATATTAATACTACCGAGAATCGAGCGGTTCTCCACACGGCACTTCGTCGCCCGGCTTCTGAGGCCGGCACGCTTATTGTTGACGGACAAGACGTTGTCGCTGACGTTCACCAGACGCTGAACAAGATGTATGCCTTCTGCGATCGAGTTCGCTCGGGAGAGTGGAAGGGTGTTTCTGGTAAGCCCATCAAAACGGTAGTAAGCATTGGCATTGGTGGTTCTGACCTTGGCCCTGTTATGGTTTACGAGGCTTTGAAGCCTTTTGCAGACGCAGGTATTACTGCTCGCTTTGTCTCCAACATTGACCCTGTTGACCTTGGCGAGAAAACCGAGGATCTTGATCCAGAAACAACACTCTTCGTTATTGTTTCCAAGACCTTTACTACACTTGAGACTCTTACTAATGCTCGTTGTGCTCGCACATGGCTTTTGGAAAAGCTTGCTGAACAGGGCGTTATTGATGGTTCAGACGGTCAGAACGCAGAAGCTATTCGTAAGCATTTTGTTGCTGTCTCCACTGCACTTGATCGGGTAGAAGACTTTGGTATTGACCCAGAGAATGCCTTTGGTTTCTGGAACTGGGTTGGCGGCCGTTATTCGGTTGATTCTGCGGTTGGTCTGGTACTGGCTATTGTTTTTGGTCCACAGCACTTTGCAGAATTCCTCAGTGGCTTTAATGCAGTTGATGAATACTTCAAGAACACTCCATTGAGACAAAATGTTGTTGCTCTCATGGGTCTTTTAAACATTTGGTACGTTAATTTCTTTGGCGCAGCATCTCATGCGGTGCTTCCATACAGCCAGTACCTGCATAGATTCCCTGCGTATCTCCAGCAGCTCACCATGGAATCCAACGGCAAGTCTACGCGCTGGGATGGCACTGCGGTTACATCTAACACAGGTGAGATTTTCTGGGGAGAGGCTGGTACCAACGGTCAGCATGCTTTCTACCAGCTTATTCACCAGGGAACTCAGATTATTCCTGCTGATTTTATTGCGTTTGCAAATACCGCATTTGCTACAAAAGATGCAGACCTTGATGTCCACGAGCTCTTCCTCTCCAACTTCTTTGCACAGACCAAGGCGCTTGCTTTTGGCAAGACCGCCGATGAGGTCCGCGCTGAGGGAACTCCAGAATGGATGGTTCCTGCACGCGTCTTTGAAGGAAACAGGCCAACTACCTCTATCTTTGGCAAAGAGCTTAACCCACGTGCCGTTGGAACGCTTATTGCGCTCTATGAGCACATTACCTTTGTTGAGGGCGTAGTGTGGGGCATTGATTCGTATGATCAGTGGGGTGTTGAGCTTGGCAAGCAGCTTGCAAAACAGATTTTCCCTGCAATTCATAACGACGAAGAACTAGCAAAACAAGACGCTTCAACTCAGTCCCTTGTTGATTTCTACCGCAGAAACAGAACATAACACGTTACATAACATAAAATTATTTTTTTATCTCATGTTAAGAAGGTCATCTTGTATGGCCTTCTTTTTTATTTTTTAGAAATGTATTTCGAGGAGCGTTGGACGGACATTTCTTTATATAATATTTGTAATACTCCTATTTATATATTCATATATGCGAAGAATATATGCATATATAGTTTATCTGGTAGAACACTTATTCAGCTGATTAATCAAACAATTTGAATAAAATTTAAAAAAAATAATACATCGAAACTATTAAAAATTTTAGAATACCAGCAGTCTCCGTACGACTTTGTGTTATAACGGCTACTCATGTGACGCCTAGTCTGGATTGTAGTTTTTAAAGGATAAATGATTTACATAACAGGCTAAAAATTTTGTATTGGCATAGTACAGATATAGAGGTGTTGTCAGGAATGGAGCGGTAATGAAGTACCTTTTGCTCGTAAGTCATGGAACGTTTGCACCAGGTCTGCATAGCGTAATGGACATGCTGATGGGACCCAGAGAAAACATCTTGAGCTACAGCATGGAAGATGGCGTGGGAGCAGCTGAATATAGAGAGAATTTGTCAAAAATTCTTGAGCCACTTACTGCTGATGACGAGGTTGTCGTTCTTGGTGACATTATCGGTGGTTCTCCACTTACTAATGCGCTTGATCTTCTCGCCAAAAAGGGTTTGCTTTCTCATACCGTGGCTTTTAGTGGCACCAATCTTCCCATGGCAATTGGTGCTTTGATGGCAATCGATGATGGCCTAAGTGGTGAAGCTCTTGTGTCATCAGTCCTGAATGAAGGAAAAAATGGCGTTAATCAGATCGTCCTAGCCCTTGAAGACGATGACGAGGAAGACCTTTAGTAATTACTGCAAGTTATTGTAGTTGCTTGCGTAAGAAATATGTTAGGAGAAAACATGATTTCATTTGTTCGTGTTGATGACCGCATGATTCACGGTCAGACAGTCACTCGTTGGGCCCTTGAGGTTCCTTGTGACGGAATCATTGCAGTAAATGATGCGGCTGCATCAAATCCTGTTCTCAAGTCTGCTTACAAGTCAGCAGCACCTGACAAGAAAGTATTTGTTTGGACATTTGATCACTTCAAAGAGAGCGCTCAGAAGGTTCTAGACAGCGATTCTCGTTATTTTCTTATTACTAAAAACCCAGTTGACATGAAGAAAATTCTTGTTGACTTTGGTTTTAAGCCAGGAATTAACACGGTCATTATCGGTCCTGGTAATGATCGTCCTGGTGCGGTAAAGCTGGGCAACAACCAGTCCTTTACTCAAGAAGAGGGACAGGCATTTGAGGATATAACCAAAGCTGGTTATACCGTTCAATTTGCTCTTCTTAAAGAAAAGGCAATTGGTGAGTGGCCTAAATTCCGCGAGAAGTTTGACGTAAAGTAGTATTCGGAAGGCGATTTTTATGGCAATTAATGCGTTTCAAGCTGCCCTTTTGGGTTTGTTTGCATGCCTTGCGTCACTACCTGGCATGGCTGGTACTACCGTAGGTAACTATACCCTCGGTCGTCCACTTGTTGCAGGTCTTGTCGTTGGTGTCATTCTTGGCGACGTCCAGACTGGCATTATTGTTGGTGCAGCAATCCAGTTGGTCTACATTGCACTCGTAACACCTGGTGGAACTGTTTCCGCTGACGTTCGTGCTGTTTCCTACATTGGTATTCCTCTAGCAATTCTTGCAATCAAGGCTTATGGTCTTGATCCAAGCTCTGTTGAGGCTGCATCTCAGGCAGCTGCTATTGGTGCAGCTGTTGGTACTCTTGGTACCGTCTTGTTCTACGGCACCGCTACCATGAACCTTGTATGGCAGGGTATTGGTTGGCGCGCAATGGAGAGCAAAGAGTGGGGTCGTATTAAGAAGACCATTCCAATGGTTGACTTTGTATTCCCTTGGGTTTCTCACATTATTTTCTCGTTCATTCCAACATTCTTCATTTGCATGGCTGGCGAGAGCATGGTTGGCATCATGAAGGAATACCTCCCTATGAACGGTATCCCAATGATGACCCTCTTCACCGTTGGCACCCTTCTTCCTACCGTTGGTGTTGCAATTTTGTGCAAGCAGGTTATTACTAAGCCTCTTGATTGGGTAACTTTTGCCTTTGGCTTTATCCTTGCTGGCGCACTTGGCCTGAACCTCATTGTCTCTGCAGTCGTAGCAGTCTTCTTCGCTGTTCTTAACTATCAGCTTCAGCAGGCAAAGAATGTTCGTTTGGCTGCTGCAGTATCAGGCAATGTAAGCGCAGACGATGAAGAAGAGGAGGATATTTAATCATGGCTGAAAAGAAAACCATTTCTCAGAAAGCACGCAATAAGTCTTTCTTGAGCTGGATTTACGGCAATCTTACCTGCTTCTCTCAGGAGCACATGCAGACATTTGGTTACCTTGCATCCATGCTTCCAATCGTTGACGAGCTTTACGATACTGATGACCAAAAGGTTGAGGCACTTTCTACCTATACAACCTTCTTTAATACCGAGCCACAGATTGGTTCTTTGGTTGTTGGCTTGACCGCTTCTCTTGAAGAGGCTCGTGCAAACGGCGAGGCAATCGACGACGAGACCATCAATGGTCTTCGCGCTGGTCTTATGGGCCCTCTTGCTGGTCTTGGTGACTCCATTATCGTTGGTACCTTTATTCCAATTCTTCTTGGAATTGCACTTGGCCTTTCTAAGGGCGGCTCCGTTCTTGGCCCACTGTTCTATGTGGTGGTCTGGAACCTCATTATGTACTTCGGCATGAAGTTTGCTTACGATCAGGGCTATAGCCTGGGCTCTTCTGCTGTTGAGGCACTTGTTGGTCCTGAGTCCGAGGCTCTCCGTAGCTCCATTGTTATGATTGGTACTATGGTCATTGGCTCTGTTGCTGCTACATGGATTAACGTCACAACTTCTCTGAATATTGCTGGTGTTGACATTCAGACAACACTTAATGGCATCTTCCCTAAGGTATTGAACCTTCTGTTTGTATACCTTTGCTGGTGGTTGATGACTAAGAAGAAGCTCAGCCCAACAGTTGTTATGCTTATTCTTGTTGTTGTAGCACTTGTTGGCGTTGTTATTGGCGTCTTCAACCCAGGTCTGTCTTACTAATTTTTTGCGCAAAATCCTGTCTGGCGCAGAAAAGACAAACGTAATAAAGTGGCATCGTCATACGGCGATGCCACTTTTGATTGAGAGTTTTTATGAGCAAGAAAAACTATGTAGGAGCAGCTTCTCATTCACACGAGGATAACCCTTTGGTTGTCGAGGCTCGTATGCAGACAAAAGCTCTTGGAACACTAAGCGTTTATAGAAGAGCCGCTTATTCTGGCATCGCAATTGGAGCATGGCTTATATATCTCAGCGTGTACGGGAGTCTCTCTACAAGTTCCATGGCCACGGCTGTACTTGTGGGCGGCATAGTTCTTCTCGTCATATCTGTTCCTATAGCTGGAATTTTGCATGTAGGTATCTCAAGAGGAAAAAAGAACGTCGAGAAGATCATCAAAGCAATTGAAAAAAATTCGTCAAAAAATGCATAGAAGCGATACGATCTGTGCAAAGATTTCTCTAATAGGGTAGAGTATCTACAGCGCATTGAGCGGGTGCGGATGACGTGACACCTCGAACCTGGTCAGGGTCGGGAGACAGCAGCCATAAGGGGTCACTCGCGGGCATCCGTTCCCACTCAATGCGCTTTTCTTAGGCGTATAGTGTGTTTGCCGCGACATTTGTCACGACGATTGGACTTCGATGGGTTTTGTAAACTACATCATTGAGCTGCTTAGAGATCCTCGTGCATTTATTGCTTCAATGATTGCCACAGGCCCTCTTGCTGCGTACGGTTTTGTTTTTCTGATTGTTTTTATTGAGACCGGCGTAGTCTTTTTCCCATTTTTACCAGGTGATTCTCTGCTTTTTGCAGCAGGATTTTTTGCCCGTAACGGTGGCTTTAATATTGTTTTGCTGCTTGTTATTACGTGGGCTGCCGCAATTCTTGGCGACCAGATGAACTTTATGATTGGCCACTTCTTTGGTCAAAAGATCATTGCTTCTGGAAAGGTCAAAGCACTTACTCCAGAGCATCTTGAGAAGACTCAGAAGTTTTTGGACAAGCATGGTCATCTGGCAATTTTCTTAGGGCGCTTCTTCCCCTTTATCCGCACGTTCGTTCCTTTTATTGCGGGTATGGGCGGTATGCACTGGCGCAACTTTGGTATCTATAACATTCTGGGCGGTCTTACCTGGTCCACGATGTTTGTGCTACTTGGTTATTTCTTTGGCGGCATCCCTGTAGTTCAGGAGCACTTTGAGCTGTTGATTGTGGGAATTGTTGCGGTCTCGATCATCCCTACAATTGTGGGAATTGTTCGTGGGCGTATGCATAAGGGGGAGAAGAACGACGAAGAGGCCACAGATACAAACGAAGACAAGGCTTAGTAACCAGCCTCTGTGCTTCTCGTAATTTGATGATAGAAATCCCGTCAGGAAAGACTCGGCCTGACGGGATTATTTTTACTCTTTGGAGAGCTGGTAGGTATCAGTAAAGGTGACTGTCTGACCGTTTTCCGTGTGGGTGGAAATAAGCTGAGCTACCACGCTGCTGTTGGCATTATCAAAAGTGACCTTCAATTGTGGCTTCTGAGGTGTGGCGAGAGTCGCATTTGAAGCAGAATGAGCATCCAGGTTTGCATTGGTTACATCGACCGTTCCAGAAACCTGGATTTGATCTCCGATGGTTCCAGAAGTAGTCAGAGAGACAGATGCGTTCTTGAACTCAGTGTCACCTGGATACCAACGATACGAGGTGTTGAGCGCTCCATGGTTGTGGACAACACCCTCTGCGGTACCCGTAAGAACCAGCTGATCACGAGAAAAACCAGCAGACGTTATGGTTAACGTTAAAGGATTAGTTCTGCCAGCATAACAAGGGCTGCCGCTGCTGGCTTCACAGTTAACAAAGGTGCCCTTCCACGTTCCCACCAGTCCGCTGTAGTCGTACTTAAGTCCTGCCGAGGGACTGGCTGTGTCGAGCGACCAGGTGCCCGTAGAGGCATCAAACGTAAATGAAGCCGTAATATCGCAGGTGAGCGAGCCATAGAAGGTCGGTGAAACACCTGACATTCTTACCCAGCAAGTCTGCTGTTCACGATCAAAACCCGCATCAAGAACAGTAAACGTTGCGCCAGAGAACTGCGAGCTATAAGAAATAGCTTCGTTTGGATTTTTTTCATCAAGCTTAGCCAGTACATCACCGATGGCATCAAGGACTTTTGTTGTGGAAACACCTGAAGTTGCCTGGTAGGAGACAGATTGGGTTTCTTCATCACCAATAGCGTTCCAGCCCTGGGTATTTGCGTATCCTAACTTGGAAATCTTCGTGGCAGCAATTGCGTTACCCGTGTAGGTAAGGCGTACGACAGAGTTGGCGTAGCCTGTGGCGCCAAACTGAGCAGCATCGCTGGAGATTGCCGTGGTACTTCTTGTGCGAGAAACAACTTCAATGCCCGTAAGGAGTAAGGACTCATCGGCATCATATTCACCAGGAGTCCATGTTGGAGCTGCTGCTCGTGTACGAGCGTCAGCGATAACGGTATCTGTTGAAGGTACATTGCTCACGCGAATAAAGAACACGATAACTGCAGATAAAAGAGCAAGACTTAAAAGCGCAAGAATGCCAGAAAGCAAGCTGTAGCGGCGTACAAACCTAAACAGCGCACGACGCCTGCTGCGAAGATAGCTTGAAAACGTATCAGCAACATCTTTTATAGACGTTGCGTCATCGTCAGACGCTGTATCACCCGCGCTTACAGCGCTTTTGGAAGGAACCTCGGCGGTTTTGGACTCTGAGTGTTCGTGGGCGCTCTCTTCAAGCTCTTTAAGGCGAGCTTCTACCGCAGAAAGGTCCTGCGTTAGAGCTGCATCGTTTACGATTTTCTCCAGGTCAGTTGTGCTGTCCGCATCGTTTTCAGAAGAGTCTTCATCTGAAGCCGAACCGTCCTCTTCGCCGTCTTCGTCTAGACCAGGAAAGATGGGGCTGACAATTTCCATGATGTAGTCTTCGTCAGCGGCAGCCATGTCAGCAGCAATAGGGTCAGTGACCTCTTCAAGCTCGTCGATCTTCTCGCCATTAGCGGCAGTTGCCTCAACAGTCTGAGCATCAAGGGTCTTCTGATCAGAAGAGGTGTCCTCTGCAGCAGGCGTGTTATCTGGTTGTGAAGTTTTGTTCTTAGAAGTCATAGCGCCTCATTACCGTATGAACCTGCTGTAATTTTCTCACAATTACGTAACTTGTGTACCCTCATCCTGTGCAGATAGGGAGGTATCGGTTTAAAAATCGCCTAGTGGTGGTACACTTCTTTAGTTGAATTCTCACCTCGCAAGCAGCTTTGCAACAGTTGGTCGCAAGCCAATGGGCCAAGCGCGCACGAGGCACTTATCTTAGGAGCAAGAATGCGTGACAAGCTAGAAAAAATCGTTGAGGCCTATGCTGAGCTTGAGCAAAAGCTTGCAGACCCAGCCGTTGTCTCTGATCCAAAAGAGTATGCTCGCGTAGCAAAAGAGCACTCTAATCAGGCGGACTTGGTTGCTCACGCCAATAAGTACATCACTGCCCTCGATGACATTGAGGCGGCAAAAGAGCTTCTCAACGCCACTTCTGATCCAGAAGAAAAAGAGATGCTGCAGGAAGATATTGCTGCTAATGAAGAGATGCTTCCTCAGCTTGAGGATGAGATCAAGGTCATGCTAATCC
>JABZGZ010000110.1 GCA_015259105.1 Atopobium sp.
CTACCAAAACGAAGCTCAAAGAACCTAGGCTGATAGCCAATAAAGTGCGAAGCTTCAAACTCGAGAAGATCCTTGAGATTTTCTCGAATATTCTCAACCTGTTTTCTTTCTTGCATGCTATGCGGAATAAGCTCATTTGAAGATGCTCGGTTAATATTGTTGAATTGCTCATCCCAGACCTGGGCAAAACAGCTGTCTAACACTTGTTTTGCATGATCTAGGTTATCAGATGTAATCCTAGAGCCAGGAATGTCTTGTAAAAGCGCAGATTCAACCACAGAATCAACTTCAGCCACATCACAACCAAGCGCTTCAGCTAAAAGTGTTGCGTGCGTTAGCTCCAAAACACGATGGATAAAGGTACCTATCTGCATTGGAGCAAACTCAGTGTCTACCTGAGAAATCTTGATGCGACGTTGCGTGAACCATTTGTAGGGACACTCAAGATACGTTTCAATCTGAGAAGCGGAAAGAAGCGGTAATCCTTCTCGCGAGACCTCTATAAGACCTTGTAATTCCTGCTCAAGGATCTCCCGAGTCAAATGACGTGGGAGTACCACAATATTTTTGAGTTTAGGGTCAATTTCACCAGATTCGATTGTTGGGAGTTCTGCAACACGTTCTGGGTCAGTAGCTTGAGGCAACAGGTTTACCAGTACCTCTTCTTCTCCGCGTGCAACCCCTGTCTTCTTTGCATAGTCTTTGGGATAGCATGCTTTAACCTCACTGAGAACTACTGCATTAAAGACATCTTTTTGCTCAACTTTCTCAAACGCAACACTGGTAGAAGCAGTTGTAAGCGCCGTATAAAAATCTCTTTGATATCGTGCAAACTCTGATACCTTAGGCATTTGGCTTGCATGGCGAACAAACTCTTGAAGCGCACCGTCTGATGCTTTGACGCCAAAATTCAACGTATCCATACCCTGGAAAATAACGGCATCAAAAGAATGTGGCTCAAAAGAATGAGCTTGGCTTACAGGAGCGATTAGCACCTGAATATCAGACTCAACACCATTAGAAACAGGCATCATGACCGTCTGGTCTTTGCAGAGCTCAATAAACGATTTGAGTGTCTGAGGAGTGAGCTTTAACCCCGCCTCATGCAGCTCCTGCGCAGAAGAAACAATCTTGTTCATTACCTTAAGCGACTCTTGGTTTTGAAGAGACTGAAGCGTCAACTCTTTAGATTGAACAACCTCTTCCTGCTCATCAGGCGTTTCTGTAGCTAGGTATTCAATAATTCGCTGAGCAGCAGAGCCAATTCTGCCAAGCTCAAGGCTCTTGATAGTCTCTGCACACAAACGCGAGCTCATAGCCGCCTTAGAAAGCGTCTCAAGCACTCTAGTGGCATACAGCGTTCTATTACCGCGCCAGCTCTTATCCAGCATCCACGCGCGCTCAACGCTTATGCCTGAAATAGGCGAAATCAGATAGTCCGTAAGAGTACGTGGAGGCCACCACGACATATCTCCCATCTGATGGTCAGATGCCTGGTAGTCAATGTTTTTCTCGAGCTCTGCGCGTTCACTCAGCGTGACATATGCGTCAATCAAGCTAGCAAACGCACGTCCTGCAAGAGAGTCTTGAATACGCACTGAACGCCTATAGTGAGCAGCAATTCCCTTAGCTGCAAGCTTTTGCGAAAGCGCGTCCCAGACCCTTTGCGAATCCGAGGTGTACACCGCAAAGCTCTTGCATCCGGACTCTGCGCACTGAGAGATGTACCTGCTGATAGACTCTGCCTCGGCATGCTGGCCCAGCGGCGACAAAAACGTTACCGCACCGCTCGGCGTAACCTCATTGCCCTCCTTGGCCCTGAACACCCTGGCGAGAAGATCGGTGAGCTCCTGACTTTTTGCGGCTGGCGCCGACTCCACATCCACACGACAATCGCATCCCGGGCCGCCAACCAACTCAAGCTGCTGCTCTGCTGCATAACCTGCAGGTCCTTCGGGCACGTAGAGAGAAAACGTCACGTCGCGCTTCTGCGACAGCTTGCGCACAAACTTAAGACGCGCCTCCGAAAGATCTTCAACTCGCGAGAAAACCAATGCAGGTCCTTGTGCTGGTATGGACTGCAGTAGGTGGTCCAAACACTGACACATCTCAACGTAAGATTTTTCTTCAAGCAGCGCCTTGTAGCGCTCGAGCACCTTACAAGCACTCATCTGACCAGCAGAAAGTTGACCGGAGGTCGTAATCTGATCAAGTTCTGTAAGATACTCTGGAGCAAGCTTAGACAGAAGCTCCACCGTACCCTTGCTCGTAGTTAAAGTGCCTAGCTCATCAGCAGACATTCCATCCAGAATCTGCTGGAAAAATACCTTGCGAAGCGTATTTGAAAGCAGACGATCAGAGCTTCCATACAGCTTCCATTGATCGCGCATCCACTCATCAAAAGTTGAAACATTCACGCCAACAGAAAGCTCTTGGATGGCTCCAAGCTTCCTCTTAACCAACAGCACAGCATCGGAAGAAGGCACTATAAGCTGAGCAGAACCCCACCTCTCAAGCAAAGTCTCTAACTGCTCTTTAACAGAGTTTGATAAGAAAGCACCTGTTTGTTGTTTGTACAGAAGCAAGCCCATACGTCACCTCTCCGATTTTTCTTACTTCTAAAGTTACCACGCACACCGGACATAAATTAGAATCAAACTAAACAACAACTAAAAATCCCGTATCAAAAGGATTTTCATGATTATTTTGCTTCCTCCATCATCAGGAAAAACCGCTCCCACCTCGGGACCTTCTCTTAATCTCTCATCACTTTTGTTTGGTTCTGAACTCACCAGCTGTCGAGAAGAACTCATCAAGGACTTACACCAGGTATGTTCTCACGCAAACGCAGCTCAGATGCTTAAAATTGGTCCTAATACCGTCGGTGACATAGCCGACAACCTAGACGTCTATGAAGCTCCAACCACAACCGCGCTCAATCTCTATACTGGCGTACTTTTTGAAGCTGCAAAATTTAACCAAACACTTGAAAACGCCACGTTAGAAAACACGCAGAAAACAGTCACATTACC
>JABZGZ010000111.1 GCA_015259105.1 Atopobium sp.
TCCTTGTCCCTTACTAAGACGAGAGAGTTCTCCAAAAGGTTCATTATTTTTTCAATTAGTTTTTATCAACGAACATTGTTTGCAATTCTATACATATTTCTTGTCATTTATTCTTGTAATACTCACACTCCACAAAATATGGCGAGAAGACCAATCGATCTTCTCGCCATTTTGTTTGCGTAAATGAATGAGCTCGCGGCACGCAACATGTGGCGCAACGCAGCTTGGTTGCTGCTCGGCAACCGTCCGCCGGCCGCTCGCCGACTGCTCGACAGCTACTCGCCGAGAATTACGTGCCTAAACTCGCCGTCTTCGTAGATTCCGCAGCTATGAGTGCCGTCCTTTGGAATGCCCACGGAGCCTGGATTGAACACGGTGACCTCTGGGTGGTCAGCGCTTTGCATGTTCACTTTTCTGTGCGTATGGCCGTACACAAACGCGTCCATACTTGGCGTCTGAGGCCACTTGTCAACGCTGTTATGAATACCAGGGCCAAAGACGTGACCGTGGGTAAAGAAAATAGTGAACTGCTTGCCCGTCCTTGGATCCTTATCAAACAAGATGTTGTAATCAGCCATGCAAGGGAAATCCAGAACCATCTGGTCTACCTCTGCCTCGCAATTTCCACGGACCGCAATGACCTTATCGGAAATGCTGTTCAACATCTCAATAACGCGCTTTGGTGCGTAGTCTGCAGGAAGATCGTTGCGAGGGCCGTGATAGAGCAGGTCTCCAAGAAGCAAAACGTACTTTGGCTGCTCCTCCTCAATGACCTGCATGAGTTTCTCGCAATAGTCGGCAGCGCCGTGAATATCTGAAGCAATTACAACCTTCATCAACGTATCCTCTCTATACGTGTTTCTACACGTAGCTTCATACGCGTGTATCAATAAATTATTTTATGGTATTGATGGCGTCCAACCAGTTACAAGCGCTGGCAATTCGGTCACCGTGTAAACGCCAGCTTAGAACCTACCGGTCATCCTTGCGTCAGGATCAGCCTCGGAAACACGCTTACGAAGATCTGCAATAGCTGCAGGTATCTCGTCTGTGTTGTATGGCGTCATCTGGTACACCCAGTTAATCCAGTTTCGATAAAGCAAGTTGGCGTGCGCTCGCCAGGTAAACAGCGGCTGCTTTTCTGGATCGTTATCAGGGAAATAGTTCTCTGGCAGGCGAATAGGCAGGCCCTTGTGAAAGTCGCGCCAATACTCCTCTGCAAGCGTATCGCGATCATATTCAAAATGACCGGTTACAAAAATCTCGTGGAAATCTCTGGTGGCGAGAAGTGCAGGTCCGCTGGTAAATCCCTCAGAAAGCACGGCAAGCTCTGGATGATTCACCAAAGCTGATGTCTCAATTGCAGCATGGCGAGAGTGTGGCATGTAATGTACCTCGTCAAATCCATTGGTGAGGAAGCAATACTCATCGCATAAACGCTGCGGAAAAATACCAAAAAGCTTAGCGCCCAGCATCTTCTTGGGAATATCGTGCAGGTAATACAGGCCAGCTAGTGCGCCCCAGCACAGGTACATCGTAGAAAAGACGTGCTCCTGAGACCAATCAACAATGCGACAGAATTCATCCCAGTAATCAACGTCCTCGTATTTAAGGTCCTCAATAGGAGCACCGGTAACAATCAAACCGTCGTAATTTTTATCTTTGAAGTCATCAAAAGTTGAATAAAACGTGACCAGATGGTCGGCTGCAGTGTTTTTAGATTCATGCGAAGAGATACGCATAAAGTCACACGTAACCTGTATAGGAGACTTTGAAATCAAACGGAGAATCTGTGTCTCGGTCTGAATTTTCTTAGGCATTAAATTCAAAATTGCCAGGCGCAGTGGACGAATCTCCTGGTGTTCTGCAACTTCTTCCTCAAGCGCAAAAATGCGCTCTTCTTGCAGCGTCTTCTTAGCTGGTAAACCATCTGGAATATTAATAGGCATGGCAACTTCCTTTAGCTAATCGTTGCACATAAGTATACTTGTTTGTATGGAAATAACTTTTGCCGAGCTCGGGCTAAACGAGCAAATTCTGGCAGGCGTAGCAACACTTGGGTTCAACGCGCCTACTCCCGTGCAGGCTGCGGCAATTCCCGCCGTCCTCGCGGGCAAGGATGTTGTTGCGTCTGCGCAAACGGGAACGGGTAAAACTGCAGCGTTTATGTTGCCTACGCTGCAGCGCATTGCTGTCGAGAAACCCGGTGGGGCCGAGAAGTCCGACAGCAAGGAGCGCAACGCTGCTGCCGGACGCAACGCAGCTGCCGAGCGCAACGCAGCCTCCGAACGCAACGCCAAGCGCGGTGACGCCAAACGCGACGACGCCAAACGAAACGCATATCCCCGCGCGCTCATCATCACGCCAACGCGAGAGCTAGCTGCTCAAATTGATGCTGTTGCCAAGAGCGTTTGCGCATCCACCGGTCAGCAAGCCGTCATTGTTACTGGTGGCGCTCGCTATAAGCACCAGATAACCGCGCTGCAAAAAGGTTGCGATGTGCTGGTGGCAACACCTGGACGCTTGATTGATCTTCTCGACAAGAAGCATACAAGCCTAGAGAATATCCAGGTGCTGGTGCTTGACGAGGCAGACCGTATGCTTGACATGGGATTTTGGCCAAGCGTTCGCCGCATTATGGAGCAGCTGCCCAAGGCGCACCAAACGTTGCTTTTCTCGGCAACGCTCCCCGCGTCAATTACCTCAACCATAGATGCGCTGCTCAAAGATCCAGAGCGCATCGAGATTGCAAGAACGGGACAAACTGCGGCAACAATCGAGCAACATTTATGCTCGGTCACTCAGGGACAAAAACCGCAGCTCTTGAAGGCACTTATCGACTCGTTTGATCCTGCGCCAGAACGCGTTTTGGTGTTCTGTAGGACAAAGTCGCGCGTTGATAGCATTTACAAAAACCTCAAAGCCGCAGGTCTCAAGGTTGATGTTATGCATGCGGACCGTCCGCAAAAGGCTCGTGCAAGAGCGCTTGAACGATTCCGCAGCGGCGCTATTCAGGTTCTTGTTGC
>JABZGZ010000112.1 GCA_015259105.1 Atopobium sp.
GCTCTTGCTCATAAGATAGCGCTCATCATCCTCAACCTGCATGGTAAAGCCAAGAGCTCCGCCAGTACGAGGAACAATAGTGATCTTGGTAACAGGAGCATCGTTTTTCTGGATGGCACCAACAATTGCATGGCCGGTCTCGTGATAAGCCACAACGTCCTTCTCGTGCTCAGAAAGAACAGTGTTCTTCTTCTTTGCGCCAGCAATAACAACGTCAACGGACTCAGCAAGGTCTTCGGTGGTAACACGACGACGACCAAAGCGAACAGCACGAAGAGCTGCCTCGTTGATGATGTTTGCAAGGTCTGCACCGGATGCGCCTGGTGTGGACTTAGCAATAATAGAGAGGTCAACGCCTGGCTCCATCTTTACATCATTGGCGTGAATCTGAAGAACTGCCTCACGACCCTTAAGGTCTGGAAGCTCAACAGGAATACGGCGGTCAAAACGGCCAGGACGCAGAAGCGCCTTGTCCAAGGTCTCAGGACGGTTGGTTGCTGCAAGAACAACAATGCCCTTGTGGTTATCAAAGCCGTCCATCTCAGAGAGCAGCTGGTTTAAGGTTTGCTCACGCTCATCGTTGGAGTTGAGAGAAGCATCACGGCGCTTACCAACCGCATCAATCTCGTCAATAAAGATGATGCAAGGGGCCTTTTCATTTGCTTGCTTGAAGAGGTCGCGGACTTTTGCAGCACCGCGTCCAACAAACATCTCAACAAACTCAGAGCCAGCAATTTGGAAGAAAGGCACGCCGGCTTCACCAGCAACTGCCTTAGCAATGAGGGTCTTACCAGTACCTGGAGGGCCTACAAGCAAGGCACCACGAGGGCAGCGAGCGCCAATCTCTTTGTATTTATCAGGAGTCTTAAGGAAGCTAACAATCTCTTGCATAGACTCTTTAGCCTCTTCTTGACCAGCTACGTCTTTAAACGTAATGCCTGTGTCTTCTCCCTTAATTTCTTTAGCACTTGAGCGACCAAGATTGCCGCCAAGACCTCCAAAGCCGCCACCAAAGTTCATGGAAGGACCATCGTCACCCATGGCGCGTTTAAGGGATCGGTTGATAAAGTAGCCAATGCCCAAGAAGATGACAAGAGGGATTCCATACTGAATAAGGGCATAGAGCAGCATGTTTGTTGAGTTGTCAGGAATAGAAGCCGAGAAATCAACTTTGTGGTCTCTAAGCGTCTGAACCAGCGTTGAATCATTAGGGAACTGCGTGGTCTCAAAGACCTTCTCGGAATCTCCAGAGCCAGTTGTGAACCTAATGTTTCTGCTGCCCGTATTAAGGTCTACCTTGGTGACTTCATTGTTGTCAATCTTGTTAAGGAACTCACTGTACGAGACAGTTTGTACCTGTTGGCGTAAAAGTCCTGGTAATAATGTGTTGCTAAGCAGGAGATATACAAAGATGGCTACTGCAATATAGAGTAGCATCGACATAGATCTACGGTGCTTGTTATTGTTATCTGCCATACACGTCCCTTTACCTGTTTGGCTCAAATGTGATATGAGCTCACTTAGATATTAGGTTTGTTGTACCCACTCTTCTTTTTTTATTTCTATAAAAATTTAAAATTTGAATTCCGTGTAATTTGTTAAAAACGGTTTACGCGTACGTATTACTTAGTTCAATGAGTACAAGACGTGGTAGTATTACTAGCACAAGCTGTGATGAGGACAGTAGCTGGGTAGCGCAAATCTCAAGCGAGCGGAGTTGGTGGAAGTCCGCATTTGCGTCCGTGTGAACATCACCTCGGAGCTGCAGTTCAAACGTACAAGTATGTTTTGTACTAGTAGATGCTGCCGGAAATGGTCGCCGTGACAGGCCAGCCGAGTAAACGGACATATCCGTCGCTGGGTGGTTACAACGAAGTGTATTGTGGCGCTTCGTCCCAGCTGTGAGGGACGGGCGCTTTATTTGTGCCCAGAAAGGTTGTGCTTGATGGCAAACGAGTACAAAAAGACCACCAACCTGCCAAACACAGGCTTTCCTATGCGCGCATCACTTGCGCAGAACGAGCCTCAGCGTTTGGCTGATTGGGACCAAAACAACGTCTATGAGCTCCTGATGAAGAAGAATGAGGGACATGACAAGTTTGTCCTTCATGATGGACCTCCTTATGCAAACGGTCCAATTCACCTGGGTCACGCACAGAATAAGATTTCCAAGGACATCATCAACCGCTATAAGGCTATGCAGGGCTTCCAGACTCCTTATGTTCCTGGTTGGGACTGCCATGGTCAGCCAATCGAGCACAAGGTTGAGCAGATGCTTGGCACAGAGAAGTTCAATCAGTTATCTACCGAGAAGATCCGTGAGCTTTGCCGCAAGATGGCGGTTGAGCAGGTAGATACCCAGCGTCAGGGTTTTAAGCGCCTTGGTGTTCTGGGCGAGTGGGATAACCCTTATCTCACTTACGTCAACGATTACGACGCAACTGATGTTGAGATCTTCAAGGCAATCTACGACAAGGGCTCTGTGTATAGAGGTACCAAGCCTGTTCACTGGTGTACTCATGACCACACAGCTCTTTCTGAGGCAGAGATTGAGTATCACGATGTCACCTCTACTGCAATCTTTGTTCGCTTTGAGCTAACTACGGTTCCTGAGGGTCTTGAGGCTTACGCAGGTAAGACTTGGGTAGACATTTGGACTACTACTCCTTGGACTATGCCTGCAGACGAGGCAGTTATTCTGCATCCAGAAGCTAACTACGTTGCTCTTGAGCTTCCTGACGGACACGTGGAGATTGTTGCTGAGGCTCTTGCAGAAAAGGCTGCTACCAAGTTTGGCTATACCGATTGGAAGCTTGCTCAGGACTCAGAGGGCAACACCTGGAAGAGAACTGGTGTTGAGCTTGCAGGCAATGAGTATAAGCAGCCAATCTTTGGTGACCTTGGTAACACTGGTAAATTTATCTATGCAGAGTACGTTACCCTTGACGACGGTACTGGTGTTGTTC
>JABZGZ010000113.1 GCA_015259105.1 Atopobium sp.
TCCTCATGCTTTCCTCCAAGACAGAAGTCACAGTTACATTTAGTTTAACATTTGAAGCAAGCAAAAAAGTAACCGGTCGGCGAGAAGAACAAATATCTCGCTGACCGGTTTTGACCTGTTATATGGCGTGTTTCTGTCGCTATTCTGTCGCGATTCTGTTGCGATTTTGACGCAAACCTGACGTGGCGGCAATTATCTGTCCAGAATCTGACGTGGACTTGACGCAAAGCTGACGCCAACCTGACGTGCTGTCGGTGTCGCCTATCCCTGAATCTGCTTGGAAAGATTTTGCAGCGCGTGGAAACGGTGAGAGATAGCGTTCTTCTCGTCAGGTTCAAGCTCTGCCATGGTTTTACCTGGAGCATCCTCTGGCCAAAAAAGTGGATCGTAGCCAAAGCCGTTGTGACCCTTTGGCTCGTGACCGATAACGCCCTCACAATCGCCCTCTCCTACCAGCACGGATCCATCTCTGTAGACCAGAGCAACAGTGGAGTGGAAGCGAGCAGTACGGTCCTCATCAGCAACGTCGGCAAGCTCTGCCAGCAGTTTCTGATTGTTTGCAGCATCATTGCCATGCTCGCCAGCATACCGAGCAGAATAGATTCCAGGAGCTCCGTCCAGAGCGTCAACGCAAATACCGGAGTCGTCCGCAATGGCCGCTACGCAATCTACCTCGTCAAGCGCAGCCATTGCCTTGATTAGAGCGTTATCGCGGAACGTCTGACCGTTCTCCTCTGGATCTGGGAAATCGCCCAGCTGGCCCAAAGCCACAAAGCTCATACCAGGCATTACCTTGGAGAGGATTGCCTCAATCTCAACAAGTTTGTGAGCATTGCCCGTTGCAACAACCACGGTTGTATTTGGATCAAAGGTCACAGCGTTAGAACCCTGATTTTCACTGTTTTGACTCATGGTTACTCCCTAAATCCAGTCACTTGATTCTGCAGGTCAACAAGGTGAGCGATGCCAGCTTGACCAAGGTCGAGCAGCTGATTGAGCTGCTCGCGATCAAACGGACCGCCCTCGCCTGTTCCTTGTACTTCAATTATCTGTCCAGTTTCTGTTCCCACAAGGTTCATGTCAATGTCCGCATGAGAATCCTCGGGATAGTCAAGGTCAAGCAGCGGCTGACCGTTTAAGTAACCCATAGAAATCGCAGCTACCTGACCTGTAAGAGGGAGTCTGGGCAAGAGGTCCTTCTCGACAAGTGAATAGAGTGCGTCGTGAAGCGCCACCCAAGCGCCTGTGATGCTGGCGGTTCTAGTGCCGCCATCTGCCTGAAGCACGTCGCAGTCAAGCGTAATGGTGTACTCGCCCAGGCGATTGAGGTCAACAACGGAGCGCAGCGAGCGGCCGATCAGACGCTCAATCTCCATGGAGCGACCCTTGCGGTTGGCGCGCTCTCGCTTGGTGCGGCGGTTAGTCGACGCAGGTAGCATGGCATATTCGGCCGTGACCCAACCCGCGCGAGAACTGCGTCGCCAGGCGGGAACGCCCTCTTCGACGGTAGCGGTGCACAGCACGCGCGTGTCGCCAAACGTGACCAGGCACGATCCGTCGGCGTTCTTCATAACGTTGCGCGCGAGGGTGACGGGGCGCATCTGGTCCCACGCGCGGTCGAACGAGCGCGCGACCTGCGTGGCGGCATCGGTCTGCGCAGCGTCGACCTGCACGGTGGCGTCAGTCTGCGTGTCGGCGTCGGTCTGTGCGGCGGCGTCGGACTGTGCGGGCTTCTCGCCAGAAAACGCGCTTTCTACCTGGTTATTCATTGCACTCCTAAGAAAAAACGCGACACCCGAGGGCGCCGCGTGAAGTTCCATGGTGGGCGATGAGGGATTTGAACCCCCGGCCTTGTGCGTGTAAAGCACCTGCGCTAGCCGCTGCGCCAATCGCCCGTGATTGTAGAAGTTTATCACAGCTTCCACAATTCTTAAACAGCAATTATGAATTCACAAGTTTCAGTTGTTCAACTTCAGCACGGACCGCCACGCCATCTAGCTGAGCGAGCGGTGTTGACGTCTGTTTTGCCAGAGCACATGCCGTGCCCATAGCATCTCCCATATCGGTGACCGTTGGAATAATGCGAACACTAGCCTGCATCAAAAACGTTGTAGAGATACAACGACCAATAACGCCCAGGTTATTGATGTGTTTGGTGACCATTGAACGGAATGGAATCTCGTAATAATCACCCTGCTCGTAGGTGTTTTTGTGGAAGAGTCCGCCCTTATTGGAGTGAACGTCAATGTACCAATCGCCGCGAACAAGACCGTCGTCAAATCGAGCCTGGTTGACGTAATCTTCCTCGGTAAGCATTGTCTGACCTTCAACGCGCCAGCTCTCACGAACACCTAACAATGAAGCCTGCTCCATAAGGTAGCTTTGCTCAAATCCAGGCATCATGCGCTGTAAAAACGTAACTAATCGGCGAATGCGAGCGTGCGCCTCAACTGTTGCGTTAGAACGCGCAGCTCCCGAGGTGTTTGCACGCATGCTTGCAATATGCGGACAGTTTAGCGCCATGCAACCTGGCTTTCCAGGAAGCGAGAAAATCTGGTAATAGCGCAGGTCCTCTTCTTCAAGAATACCTGCTTCAATTCCTTCACGGAACTTTGGCTCCAGCTTAAAATTTTTCCCTGAAACCATTGCGGACTCAAAGAAATATCCCTCAACTAATGGCGAGAAGTAATCATCAAGTGAGAGCACGTAATCTCTATAGCGCTCAACATCAATTCCGCCCATGGTAAAACGCAAGCTACAAACCTGGTTAACGCCATCCTCATCACCAGCTGCAACTGGTACACCAGCAGCTCTGGACAAGACTGCATCACCCGATGCGTCAATCCACGTTTGAGCAGCTACTG
>JABZGZ010000114.1 GCA_015259105.1 Atopobium sp.
ATGCTCTTGTAGCAACCGCTCCTTTCTACGCACTTGGCGGCCCAGCTGATGTTGAGGAGCATTTCCGCATCCTTCACCAGGAGCTGGATGCACCTCTGTTTGCGTATGACATTCCTGTCTGCGTTCACACTAAACTTCCTTGGAAGATGCTTGCTCGTCTTGGCGCAGAGGGTGTTCTCGCAGGCGTTAAGGACTCTTCTGGCGATGACGTCTCCTTCAGGTATCTTGTTCAGGAGAACGAGAAGAACGGTCACCCTCTAACCCTTTTGACCGGCCATGAGATTGTTGTTGACGGCGCCCTTCTCTCTGGTGCAGACGGTTCTGTACCAGGTCTTGCTAATGTTGAGCCAGAGGGCTACGTTCGCATGTGGAAGGCAGCTCAGGAAGGTAACTGGGCAGAGGTCAAGCGTGAGCAGGACCGACTTAACGAGATTTCCCACATCTTTGATGTCACTTCAGGCGTTCAGGGCTATGGTGCTGGCGTTGGCGCATTCAAGTGCGCACTTAACCTCATGGGCATTTTTGATTCAGACCAGATGCCTCGCCCTGTTAAGCCACTTGATGGCCAGAACCGTGAGGCAATCAAGCAGGTTCTTATTGCAAACGGCCTTCTCTAAACAAGAGGGGACACCATGGACTCTAAGTTTGTTTCTCCAACACATGTTTGTGCTGTTGATATTGGCGGCACAAAAATTGCCTGTGGCATAGTCACCCTTAACGGCACTGACGCTCCAAACGTCCAGTCCGTAAAGAAGGTCCCAACTAACGCAAAAGAGGGTGGCAAGCAGGTTCTTGCCACCGTTCTGCAGGCAATTAGAGAGGCTCTTGCTCGCGCAGAAGAGCTGGGCCTTACCATCTCTGGCGTGGGTATTTCTTCTGCTGGTGTTGTTGACCCTCGTACGGGCGACATCACCTACGCAAATGAGCTCATGCCCGGCTGGGGCGGAACCGCTCTTGGCTCTGCAGTTACCAGTGAGTTTGACCTTCCTTGCAGCGTTCTTAATGACGTTCATGCTCACGCTCTGGGCGAGGCTCGTCACGGTGCTGGCCACGGCAAAGATAGCGTTTTAACCGTAGCAGTTGGCACGGGCATTGGTGGCGCCTTTGTGAACCACGGCATTTTGATGCTGGGTGCTCACGACGAGGCTGGACACATTGGTCACGTTGCAACTCCAGCAGCTGCAGGGGTTGATTGCCCCTGTGGTGGAACTTCTCACCTTGAGCCTGTTTCCGCAGGTCCTGGCATTATTCGCGAGTACGTCCGCCTTGGCGGCTCCGACACGCTTGAAGACGGTTCTGCTCTTGATGGTGCTGAGATTGATCGCAGGGCTCTTGCTGGCGAGAAGATCGCGCAGGCTGCAGAGGAGCGCTCAGGCCGCGCGCTTGGTGAGGTTCTGGGAAGCATGTGCAACATGCTTGATCCTTCTGTCATCATTCTGTCTGGTTCGGTTGCAGAGTGCGGCAAGTACTGGCACGAGGCACTTGAAGCTGCATTTAAGCTGCAGGCAATGCCTCCTGTTCAGGCAACGCCTCTTGTGAAGGGCACGCTTGGTGGAGAAGCTCCTCTTATTGGAGCTGCAGAAAACCTTGTTCTACCTGGCTATTTAGAGACACGTCTTTAGGCAGAAGCATGTCAGCAGGCAAATTGCTTGCTGACTAGGTATGTCGCAAAGACAGATATCTTTTAACGTACGTACATTCTGGTAAGGAGAATACCGTGGCATATTCAGAGCTTGTTGAGTCACTTAAAGGAAAACTCATTGTCAGCGTCCAGGCGTATCCTGGTGAGCCTATGAGGCATCCAGAGACCATGGCTCAGATTGCTCGCGCCTGTGAGCTTGGCGGCGCTGCAGCTATTAGGTGCCAGGGTTTGTCTGATATTTCTGCCATTAAAGGTAGGGTTGAAATTCCTGTTATTGGCCTCTGGAAAGAGGGTCATGAGGGTGTCTACATTACTCCTACGCTTCGTCATGCGCGTGCTTGTATTCACGCTGGCGCAGATGTTGTTGCCCTGGATGCAACAGACCGTCCAAGGCCTGATGGTAGAACCTTTGAAGAGACTGTTGCAACTCTGCGTGCAGAGTCTGACGTGCTAATCATGGCTGACTGCATGACTATGGATGATATCCGTCGCGCTGTTGCCGCTGGTTGTGATCTTGTTTCAACCACACTTTCTCATAACAAGGCTGCTATTGATACAACGCTTGACGATGGCCCTGACATTGCCCTTCTCCAGCAGGCAACTACTGAATTCCCAGGTATTGCCATTATTTGCGAGGGTCACGTTCACACACCACAAGACGCAAAAGATGCTCTTGATGCAGGCGCTTGGGCAGTTGTTTCAGGTACAGCCATTACACATCCAACTTCAATTACCTCTTGGTTTGCTGCAGCACTTGAGGATTAACGCTTGGAGCGGTAAGGTTTTCTCGTCACGTATTTAAGGAGCGCCTGTGAAGAAAAACGATCCCACACCTTCAGTTATTCCCGACATTGTCATTATTACGGGTATGTCTGGATCGGGTCGTACGCAGGCGCTTCATGTGTTTGAGGACATGGGTTATTTCTGCATTGATAACCTGCCACCAGCTCTTATTTTGCAGCTTTCTAACCTTGTAGGCATTAACACGGGTGTTGGCCGTCACTTGGCCGTTACCTGCGATTTGCGCTCGCAAGGTCTTTTTGATGACATTTCTGAAGCGCTGAAGTCACTTGCAGATCACGAGCTTACCTACAAGATTGTCTATCTGGACTCTTCAGACGAAGTGCTCATGCGTCGCTATAGCGAGAACCGCCGTCGTCATCCTTTGGCGCAGGAGGGAGAAAATCTCTTATCTGCAATCTCTAGGGAACGCTCACA
>JABZGZ010000115.1 GCA_015259105.1 Atopobium sp.
GTTATACCTAACCATGGTTGGTACGGTACCTTTATTGGTAAGTTGATCAAATGGCTGATAGGTAGCACTTGCATAGTCTCCAGCAGTAGTTGAAATCTGCTTAAGCTCGGCATCAGTCTCATCGTCACCTGTGCCCTTGAGCCTTAACCTGCCAGTCTCAGCGTCAATCTGTCCCGTAAAATAACCCGCAGTTCCCTCAAGAGTAACGGTAATCTTTCCTTCTGCATCAACAGTCCAGGTAAAAGGCTTCATTATGCCAAAGCGAGTAAACAAGCCAGTTCCATCCTCAGCAAAGCTGAAAGCATAAATTGCATGGAACTGTTCTTTATAATCGTCGTAGGCTTCTCCCTCCCTCAGGTTTCCTAGTCCGGGTTCAAAGATGTCATAAGCTTCCCAAACACCTACGATCTGACCAGCAGACTTTTTGTTTCCTGCGGGGTTGTTATCCCCTGATGAGCATGCACTAAGCACTGCACTTACGGAAAGCACCAGTGCGAGCAGACATCCTAACAGCATTTGACGCTTTTTCATTAAACTTCCTTCCATACGTGCAGCGATATAAAACTAACTCTTAACTGTTACTTGCTCTGCCCAGTAGGCAAATCAAATGTCACGGTTTTCTCGTCATTATGAAGGGCGCCATTGCTAGAGTGGTCATACTCAAGAGTGCCTTTTACATCTGTGACTTCAGAAAGTGACTTATCTCTACGTTGGTTATTAAGAACATACTCATAGACTCTCTCACCTGGCTCTAACACGTTAAATCCATAAGCCCAATAGCCATCGGTTGGATCTTGAATAGTAAATTGATAGCCGGTTGTATAAGGAGTTCTATTAATAACCTCAAAGACATAGCCTTCAAAACCCTTAAGGTCTTTAAGGGAAGCGATGCCAATAAGCCTTACATAGAGCTCATCGGTATCAACAATGACCTGATCAAGCTCAGTGGTGATAGTAAAGCGTAGTTTAGTTTCATGCGATGACTTGTTTTTAGAAATGTTGCCCGTTCCTGTTAATGGATTAAAGGGCTCATACCTAATATGAGAATAATCACCTGAGGTCTTGCTTACCTGAGTAAGGATAGCTTTAGAACCATCAGAGCCCTCAACGGTCATCTGACCTGAGGAATCAACGCTTGCTGTATAGCTTCCAGCATTGCCTGCAAGGGTGATAGTAAGCTTTCCATCGGCATCAACAGACCAGGTAAAGGGCTTCTGAGCGCCGAAGCGAACAAACAAACCAGTGCCATCGTCAGAGAAGTCATAGCCATAAATCGCTAGATAAACATCTCTAACATCTTTGTACATGTCTTCAGTGACTGTGCCATTTTTTTGATCCTCAATTGACTTGGCTTCCCAAATGCCTACGAAGGGAGCAAGAGCAGCTTTCTTCTCTTCTGCTTCCTTCTGAGCGGCAATCTCTTCAGGTGATGGTAAACCAAAAATATTAGGGCTACACGCAGTAAATACAACACCTGATGAAAGCGCAAGGACCAGTGCACAAGTCAGTGCTAATTGACGTCTTTTCATTAAGCATCCTTTCGATAGGTGGGGTGCAAAATTAAAAAATTTAAGCCCGTACTATCCAATATGTTACAATAAATCTCTCAAATAGGATAATTTTTATATCCTGAACGGTTCTACCAGCTACAAGGAGGACGCTTTATGTCACTTCCAACTCCACCAGAAGCACCACAAAAACCCGCTCAAAAACAGGAAATTCTAGGTAACGTTTATCTTTACGATAAAAACGACACCTCCCCCATTCCTCTTACTTACGATGTAATTGATTTTGGTAAACCTCAAGGAGGCGCTAGTCCTCTTGTTGGTTGGGCAACTGGTGCATTTTTTGCTGTTGGCGGCCTCTGGAATTTCTTTAATTTAAATGGTGAGGGCACCATCTTTGCAGGAATTCTTTTGTGTGCCATTGGTGGCCTGCTTATTGCAGCTGGTTTCTTTATGAAAGGCTATAGCATTATTGCTAATGCAAATGGATTCAGGTCTGGAACAGCCAATAGCGGAGAAGTTACCGAGTGGCCTGTTGATCGTGGTTACTTTACTGTTAAGGTCCGCCTTGGTACAAACAAGACAGCTCGCATGGCCATGAACAGCGCAACTCTTACTATTACCAGACCAGATAACCTTCCTCTTTCTGTTCAGCAGGTTACCTTCACTGGTTCTAACACTACTGAACTTAAGCAGCGCTGCGAGGTACAGGCAGACCGTATTTGGAACTGGGCTGTTGCAAAGGGATATATCTTTTAACGTGTTTTAAAGGCTCGTTTGACCGCGAGCCACAAATCAAAAGATACCTTAAAAAGAAACGCCCCTAGAAATGAACTGCCTCCCATTTCTTATGTCCAAGAAATGGGAGGCAGTTCAAAACTTGGCCATTGCTTCAGTCTTTGTCATGCCATCCTCAATGACAGCTCTTGCTGCAGCAACTTTTTGCTCGTAGGTATAGAGAGCTTGCTTGCCATCCATGGTCAGTAGCACCTCGCTTCCAAACGCGTGGTATATATGGAGCCATGTTTTTACAGTTGATGGTGGAGCAGAAAGAGTACTTGCAACCGTACGAAATCCCATACCGGAAGCAAAGAGCTCGGCTGCCTTTCTCCTCACCTCTATATCGTACTTTACCCTACGATCTATACGCATAAAAAGCCTCCCATTTCTTATGTCCAAGAAATGGGAGGCAGTTCATATGCGGGTGATTATGATTCTGCAGCGTGTTAGCGTTGGCTTTTAGGCCTGGCGCACAAAATAGCGCAGCTTTGGTAGGTTTTGCCGAAGAATCGACATGTTCCTAATCAAGATAGCTAGGCAGCTAGGCGGTCGCACTACCTG
>JABZGZ010000116.1 GCA_015259105.1 Atopobium sp.
TTCCTGGTGGCGTTGACGAGTACCTCAAGCTTGTTGATGCTGCAAAACAGACAGCGAGAAGAGCGGGGGAGTTGTCGGGTGCACGCGGAGCCTCAGGTGCAAATGAGCCGCAGGTAGACGGGTCTTCTCGCCAGGAGAGCGCGGTGCTGAGCAACGCTGAACGCCGCGAGCTCAAGAAGCGCTTTGACTCGATTGAGCGCCGTATGGGCAAGGCTCAGGAGCTGCCTGAGCAGATTAGGGAGCAGATGAGCTCCGCTGATGCAACTGATGCGCAGCGTTTGATGGAGTTGCAGCAGCAGCTTAATGACGCAGAAGCTGCGCTTATGGAGTTGGAAGACGAGTGGTTAACGCTAGCAGAGAAACTTGGTGAAGCGTAAATGGGAGAGTTACTCTCTAGGTTTGTGTGGCCAAAGTATGGGCGCAAGAGTTTTGTTGCCTTGCTTTGCAAAGCAGTTGAGGTCATTGGTGACCTTCTGACTCCATTGATTATTGCACGCATGATTGACCTGGGTATTCACGGGTCAAACATGTACGACATTATTCGCTACGGAATTTTGCTGGTAGTTATTGCTATCGTTGGCTTTAGTTTTACGCTTATCTGTCAAAAAATTGCTTCCATTGTGTCTCAGCGTACGGGAACCGATTTGCGCAATGAGCTCTTTAAGAAGATTCAAGAGCTCTCAAGTGCCGATATTTCTGCGCTGGGAACAGACACGCTGGTAACAAGGCTGATCAACGACGTTAACCAGGTACAGGTAACCGTTGCTCTGGGTATTCGTCAGCTGGTCAGATGGCCAATCCTTGCTGCTGGCTCCATTATTGCAACTCTTATGCTTGACGCTAAGCTTGGTATGGTCTTTTTGCTGGCAACCGTACTGGTTGCAGCTATTTTCTTTTTTGTAGCACGTAAATCTATCGCTCTTTTTGCTGAACTGCAGAAACGCCTTGATACCGTTTCTTTATATATGCGACAAATGCTTTCTGGTATTCGTGTGATTAGAGCCTTTAGGCATGAGGCAGAGGAGAAGGAACAGTTCTCCGAGGCGGTTTTGGCTCAGACAAAAACGGCCACTGATGCTGCAAATTATTCAGCTCTTCTGAACCCTGCAACCTTCCTTGTTATGTATCTGGGAATTGCCGTAACGCTTTGGCTAGCAGCTCCTCAGATTACCGCGGGCACGCTCTCTCAAGGTACCGTAGTGGCTCTTGTCAGCTATATGACCAGCGCACTCTTGGCTATTGGCTACGTTGCTAACCTGGTCATTATCATCACGCGTGGAGCAGCTTCCGCCACTCGTGTGATGGAGGTTCTTAACACTAAACCAGCGCTCTCTGATAAAGGAAACAAGCATTTCAACCTCACAGAGTCTGATTTTACCGGCACCACTGTGACATTCAAAGACGCCTCGCTTGTCTATGACGGTGGAGGAGAGCCTGCTCTTTCTAACATCAATCTCTCGCTTCAGGCAGGTCAGACGCTGGGAATTATTGGTGGTACTGGCTCCGGTAAGTCTAGTTTTGCTGCCCTTATCCCACGACTTTTTGACACAGAATCTGGCTCTGTGAGCGTCTTTGGTCACAACGTCAAAACCTATACCTTTGAGCAGCTGCGTGCCCTTATTGGCTACGTTCCACAGCACACCTCGCTGGTCAGCGGCACTATCCGTACCAACCTCTGCTGGAAGAATCCAGACGCCACCGATGAGGAACTCTGGTCAGCACTTGAGGTTGCTCAAGCAGCAGACTTTGTGCGCGAGAAACACGATCAGCTTGATAGCATTGTCGAGCGTGGCGGCAAGAACTTCTCGGGAGGCCAGCGTCAGCGCTTGACCATCGCCCGTGCGCTTGTAGGAAACCCGCGCATTGTCATCTTGGACGACGCTGCTTCCGCTCTTGATTTTGCTACGGATGCTCACCTCCGCGCGGCCCTTCGCAAGCTCAGCGCAACCACTACAAGCATTATTATTTCGCAGCGTGTAGCAGCGGTAATGCAAGCAGACAAAATCCTTGTTCTTGACCACGGCAAACAAGTGGGGCTGGGAACACACAAAGAACTTCTCGCCACATGCCCGCTCTATAAAGAGATTTGTCTCTCGCAGCTTCGTCCTGAGGAGGTGGAGTAATGGCCGATATGTATTCTGGCGGAAGCACCTCCGCTATTGCATCAAGTGCACCTGAGCACGGCAAGGGCGGCTCGGCGGATGCAATCTCTATGTCCGCGGCAGAAGTTACACGCCGACTAGCTGCATGGATTTCTCCACACGGAGGTTTTCTGGTTCTTGCGGCAGTCTCTTCAATCGCAACCGTTATTCTGCAGCTCTGGGTACCCATCATTGTAGGCGCCGCCATTGACCAGCTCATCAGGCTGGTGCAGGGTGGTGAGGCAGCGCTTCTACCAACACTCGCTCAGCTTTCGCTGGTAGTTTTGCTTGCAAGCGCTACACAGTGGCTTGCTTCTTGGTCAACCAATAAGCTCACCTACCTGGTCACGCGTGACCTCAGAGAAGCGGCACATACCAAGGTAACAAACCTTCCTCTCTCGTACATTGACACTCATTCCCAGGGAGATTTGCTCTCGAGGGTAGTAAACGATGTGGATCAGCTTGGCGACGGCCTCCAGCAAGGCCTTACACAGTTCCTTACGGGCGTGGTTACCATTATTGGAACCTTGTGCTTCATGTTCTATATGTCGATTCCTATGGGCCTTGTGGTTGCTCTGGCTACGCCGCTCTCAATTATTGTTGCATCCGCCATCACCAAGTACGCAAGCTCGTCTTTTGGCAAGCAACAGGGCTACCAGGGACAGCTTG
>JABZGZ010000117.1 GCA_015259105.1 Atopobium sp.
CCCGTTGTAATTTGCGGTCATACACCCACTCCTTTGTTAGCAAGTTTTGGTGCAAAAAACTTGAACCGCAGTGCCACCACTCCTGATGGCCTTGCGCAATGGGTCCAGTCAGATGGCGATAAGTGGGGAATAGACACGGGCACTACAGGTGGAGCCGGCTATGGTCAAGTAACTGTGCTGCGCCTTGATGATTTGCAGGAGTTTGTTGAGCCGCTGCAAGAAGGCGAGTAATCGTGGCTGCAAAGACGCCGCAGCCTGCCAGCGATAGTACAAAAACAGTGCTTGCGCATGTAGAGAACACGCTTGATCCCATTATCTTCCCGGACTCTCGCGTGCTGCTCTTGGGATCAATGCCTAGTCCCAAGTCTCGAGAAATTGGCTTCTACTTTGGTAATCCTCAGAATAGATTCTGGCGCGTAGTTGCCGCGTTATATGGCGAGAAACCCCTCAAGTCCATATCTGAAAAAATTGACTTCTGTAAAAGACATCATCTTGCTCTTTGTGATGTGCTTAAGGCTTGTGATATTAAGGGTGCTAGTGATGCTTCTATTGCAAATCCGATTCCACACAATATTGGCGCTCTTATTCAAGATTCATCAATCTGCGCTATTTTTACGCTGGGTGGAACCGCAACAAAATTCTACAAGCGTTATACTGAGCAACAAACTGGTATTTCTGCACGTCAACTACCTTCTACAAGTCCTGCTAACGCACGTATGTCAGTTGAGGATTTGGTGGAGGAATTTTCCATTATCAAAAAATTTACCAATTGTGAGTTGACAATATCCTAGTTGCGGCTAGGATTATACGCATGCGAATTATGGCTACGACATACACTGCACTTTGTGCATGCACCGCGATGTGTCTGGTGCCCGGGTCACATACGACCAGGGTGTAATTGTCGCTGAGCAAAATTTTCCTGGTACAGACTCGGGCGTAAAGCTATTTTGTAACTCTTGTGTGAGTATTCGCACATCCCGAGAGGATTTATTCGCATGGACTGGAGCTTCATAGGGGAACACCTCCCACTGTATGCAGAAGCTGCAAAAATAACGCTTACTATCTCTTTCTTTGGAGTTCTCTTCTCGCTTATCGTTGGTTTGATAAGTGCTCAGATTTCGCTGACAAAAATTCCTGTTTTAAGTCAGCTTAATGCTGTTTATGTTGAGCTTTCCAGAGGAACACCCCTGCTTATTCAGCTGTTTCTTATCTACTTTGGTCTGACTAAAGTTGGTCTCAAAATGGATGCAGAGGTAGCTGCTGTCGTGGGATTAACGTTTCTTGGTGGCTCCTATATGGCAGAGGTGTTTCGCGCAGGCTTTGAATCAGTTGCAGCTATTCAGTTTGAATCTGCACAGGTTTTGGGCCTCTCAAAGATTCAAGCTCTCCAGCACGTTATTCTTCCACAGGCACTTTCTGTAGCAATTCCAGGCCTCGTTGCTAACATCATTTTCTTAATCAAGGAATCTTCCGTTGTTTCCGGCATTGCCCTCGCAGATTTGATGTACGTAACCAAAGACATTATTGGCATGCAATACGACACTACAGAAGCCCTCTTTATGCTGGTAATTGCCTATGTGATTATCCTTGTTCCTATTTCTTTGCTTGGCAGCTGGCTGGAGAGGAGGCTTGACTATGCCCGTCGATAACATTTTGCTGCAGGAAGGAGTGATAACGCGCCTTCTTGGAGGTCTTGCAACAACGGTGCACATTGGCCTTATCTCTGTGGCGCTTTCCATTCCTCTTGGTATTCTTGTTGGACTTTTTATGACATCCAACAACAAGGTTGTTCGTGCAATTCTTCGCTTTTACCTTGAGATTGTTCGTGTTATGCCTCAGCTAGTGCTGCTCTTTGTGGTGTTCTTTGGTACTTCTGAATGGTTTGATGTCAATTTTGATGGCATTGAAGCTTCAATTGTAGTTTTTACCTTCTGGGGAGCAGCCGAGCTTGGTGACCTGGTACGAGGAGCGTTGGAGTCAATTCCAGCATCTCAGTATGACAGCTCGTTTGTACTTGGCCTTTCTCGCCAGCAAACGGTTTTTGAGGGTCATCCTACCTCAGGCCTTTAGGCGTCTTTTGCCCCCAGCCATCAATCTGATTACGCGCATGATTAAGACAACGGCGCTTTGTAATTTGATTAGTGTGGTTGAGCTGCTCAGAGTTGGTAGCCAGATTGCTGATTTTTATCGCTTCAAGTTCCCAACCGACGGAGCACTTTGGATCTATGGAGCTATTTTCTTCCTGTATTTTGCCGCCTGCTTCCCACTTTCGTATCTTTCACGCAGGCTTGAGAGGAGCGCCTCACATGAGTAACACCGTTTTAGCAGTTAAGGACCTCACTAAGGTATATCCCTCAAGCGAGAAACCCGTGCTTGATAAGATCTCGCTCTCCATCAATAAAGGTGAGGTAGTTGTGGTGTTGGGACCTTCCGGTTGCGGTAAGTCTACGCTGCTTCGCGCCATTGTTGGCTTGGAAGATATCCAAGGGGGAGAAGTGCTTCTCCACGATCAGGTTATTTCTGGTCAGAAGAGGGAAAGCGCCGCAGCAGGCATTGGTATGGTTTTTCAGAGCTATGACTTATTCCCAAACATGACGGTTTTGAAAAACGTAACCCTGGCTCCTCTGGTAGTGCAGAAGCGCTCAGAGGATGAGGTTTTGGCACAGGCAGAAGAACTGCTGCGTCGTGTGGGACTGTGGGAGAAGAAAGACTCCTATCCATCAGCTCTTTCCGGTGGTCAAAAGCAGCGCGTGGCAATTGTTCGTGCTCTTATGAC
>JABZGZ010000118.1 GCA_015259105.1 Atopobium sp.
CAGGATTTCTGTTGCAGAAAGCGAGCCACCGGGATGGCCGGATTTGGCCATAAAGACCTGCGTGAGGATGCTTTTGCGCACCTCACGAGCAACCTGTTTAAGGTCGACGTCCATGTAATTTCCTTTCACGTATTGCGTGCGAGAAACGCAGCAGGTCGGCACCACGCGCGAGCCGGAGCTGCGTGCGGATGCGTGCCAATGCCACGCGCGTGCCGGAGCTGCGTGCGAGTCAGCGCTTACAGACCGAACTTCTCGGTAAGCTTTTCCTTCATTTCATCCTTATCAAGGATGTTGGAGAGAACGATCTTCTCGTCTTCTGGAATGCCGGCGATAAAATCCTCAAGGTCGCGAGCAACAATAAAGAGGTCAGCTGCGCCAGGAGTAACGTCGGAAACGGTTGAGTGCTCAACCTCGACGCCGCTCACGCCCAACTCGTTCAGGACGTCCTGGATCTGCATCTCAACCATAAGGCTGGAGCCAAGTCCACTTCCGCAACAGCAAAGGATCTTCTGGATAGCCATAAAAGCCCCTTTCAATTCACCACGTGTGATATGTGGGTTACGTGGGTTAAAAAGTCGGGCCCCATCCAAGGACGAAGCCCGACCTAGATACCTAAATTCTACTCGCATTTTCTGCAGCAACTGCGATGTTTAGCTGCAATTCTGTGAGCGGATGCTACTCGGCCTTCTTCTCTTCTGCCTTCTTAGGAGCAACAAGGTTGAAGAGAATTGGGAGGCAGAAGCAGACAACGCAGATGCCCGTGAGAACTGCACCCTGGACGTTCAGAGCAACGTTACCAAAGATCAGCGCCATGATGGAGAAGTCAGCGTCGGAGAAGGTAGCGGAGGTGAAGCCCATGAGAGTAAAGACTGGCATGCACAGTGCAGGCAAGAAGGTGATGAGCAGGCCGTGGACAAAAGAGCCAGCAATGCAGCCCTTGATGCCGCCCTCTGCGTTACCAAAGACACCTGCGGTTGCGCCGCAGAAGAAGTGAGGAACAACGCCTGGGAGGATCAAGGCAATAGCTGCGACCTGTGCGTTAATGACACCCAGGATAAGCAGACCCAGGATGCCGCCAACGAAGGAGCTCAGGAAGCCGATGATAACGGCGTTTGGAGCATAGGTGAATGCGATTGGGCAGTCAATTGCAGGCTTTGCACCTGGGACAAGCTTCTGAGCAATACCCTTAAATGCTGGAACAATCTCGCCAATGATCAGGCGGACACCGGACAGAATGATGTAAACGCCGCCAGCGAACGAGAGGCCGCGAGTAAATGCCCAGACAATCCAGTTAGTGGTGGTCTCGGTACCAATGTTCAGCAGGTCGCCGAGGTGCTGAAGGCCCGCATACTGTGGGTTAGAGGCAAACTCTGCAGCAGTAGTTCCTGCAGGTACCAGGGTCAGAAGTCCGCGGCTGACGGCAACGCCGGTGATAACCAAGAACATAATGATCATGGTCAGACCAATAGAAACGGTGTTGTCGCGCAGGAAGATGAGGCGCTTGGAGAACTTGATATTCTCGGTGCTATTCTCGCGATCGGAAGCAAAGAGCTTACCGACCATACCAGCAAGCCAGTAACCAGCGCCACCGAAGTGGCCAAGTGCAACGGAATCGCTGCCGGTAACCTTGCGCATGGTTGGCTGGCAGTATGCAGGAGACAGAACCATGATCAGAGCAAGCAGGCATGCGCCGGAGATGTAGAGCATCCAACCGGAAAGGCCGCCGACGTGCAGGATGATGGCGAGCATAGCTGCCATGTAGAGAGTGTGGTGGCCGGTGAGGAAGATGTAGTTAAAGCGAGAAAAACGTGCGAGGACAATGTTCAGGACCATGCCGATGCACATGATGATTGCGGTTGCTTGACCAAACTCGCCAAGTGCGAGAGAAACGACGGCTTCGTTGTTTGGGACGACCCCCTGCATGTCAAAGGCAAAGTTGAAGATTTCCCCAAAGGCCAGGAGGGAACCGGTCTGCAAGAAACCTGCACCTGCAGAAAGAACGAGGAAGCCGACGATGGTCTTGAGGGTGCCCTTGATGAGATCCTCAATTGGCTTTCCCTGAAGTGCCAAACCTAGCAGGGCAACAAGGCCAACTAGGATGGCTGGTGTTGATAACACGTTTACAAAAAACTCAACAACAGGCATACAAAACCCCTTTCAACAAAACACGTGTGTGTGCAAGCGCGTAGAAACGACGGTGCGCGCGTTGCCTTAAACGTAGTGCTCTTCGTCTGATTGTAGCCTACTTGTGTTTATTTTGTGTCGATTTATTTATGTTTTTGTAGGCCTAAACGTTCACAATGTTCATTTGATAGAAAAAAGAAGCTCAAAACAGTGAAGAAGTATGCTCATGGAGCTGTCATGTAGATTTTTAAAGAACGGTTGATACAAGGTCCGGGCGATTATGTGTCCGCCTAACCAAAAGCGTATAAACAGCCTTGAATATGCAAGGAAACTAATCAAGAAATTGATATGACGGAAAGTAGTGTCTGATTTGGGTAAAAAACCCGTTTAGTTGGAGATAAATTTTCTAGTTCGGCGTTTTGGCACTTGCGTTTTCCCAGTTGGGTTTTCTCATAAAAGTTTCAATCAAATTTGACCGAAGGTTTACGCTGGTAGATGACCTGCATAGAATACATGCGTTTTTGTATATTCCAACTAAACGCATTTTTTACCACTTTGACTGCCAAAACGCTTATTTCGCGGTAAAAACGGTGGAAATTCACTGATTATCAGGAAAAATGGTCGGGTTGACTGGATTT
>JABZGZ010000119.1 GCA_015259105.1 Atopobium sp.
CTCTTGAGCACGCTGTGCACTCTGTTGTGCGGAAGCAGTCGCACCGCTCAGGCGAGCCTGAGCCACCTCAGCAAGCTTGGAAGGATTCAAAGCTCCGCCAAGACCAGTTCCTAGCTTTGAAACAGACTCAACAACGCCTGTTACCGCATCGCTTGCAGCCTTACTGACTGTTGCAGTTACTGCAGAAGCAGCACCAGAAACGGTTGCTACATCACCAAGAACTACGTTGAGGCTCTCAAGAGAGGTATTAGCGTTCTCTGCAGCCTCATCAACCTTCTGCATGAGTGCAGGTAGCTGCTTAATGGTTGGATCAAGCTCATCAACCATGCCATCAATCTTTGAAATAACAGGCTGAATCTGCTCAATGGTATTGTTAGCTGAGAGTGTAATCTCAGTAATTGACCTTCTTGTTGTTCTTAGGGTCAGAGCGACCTCGACAATGGCCCAAACACCAACTACGGCTAAGACTACAAGGGCAATCTGTAGGTAATCCATCTATGCCATCCCTCAAAGCTAACGGTTACAGTTCTTTTTATTCTACCCGAGGAGCGCCTTCTTAATGCTCCCACTTAACTAATTCAAAATCCTAAGCTTCCTCGTGACGATCACGCTCTGTAGCTGCAATTCTCCACGCTTCCCAACCTCTTGGAGATGGCAAGAAGAACGCACCACGTTCAAGTCCTTCTGGAAGATAACGCTGTTCAATCCATCCTCCAGGATAATTGTGAGGATAGAGGTACTTGCCATACTCTTCAGAACCAGGGCGCGTGCGATCCCTTAAGTAACTTGGAACTTCTCGCCTTGGACCTGTTCTAACCTCATGGAGAGCGGCATCAATACCTGCTTCTGCAGCATTAGATTTTGGAGCAAGCGCCATATAAATTACTGCTTGCGCAAGGTTAATTCTGCACTCGGGATATCCAATGACCTCAGCTGACCTGAATGCTGCATGTGCAATGAGCAGCGCCTGAGGATCGGCATTGCCAATATCTTCTGAGGCCAAAATCATAATGCGTCGAGCAATAAATTTAGGGTCCTCGCCTGCATCAATCATGCGCGCAAGCCAATAGAGTGCGGCATCTGGGTCTGAGCCACGCATGGACTTAATAAACGCAGAGATAATGTCATAGTGCATATCTCCTGCTTTATCGTAGGGAAGTCCGCGACGAGGATTTGCCTCAAGAACGTTTTGCTTGGTGATAACAAGCGGCTCAGATGCTTTGTTGTCAGCAGATTCTGGAACATCAACCATCTGAGAGGCAAGCTCAAGTGAAGTTAGGGCTGCACGGCCATCTCCGCCTGCAAGCGTCACAATCTCTTTACGAGCGGCTTCATCCAGGACAAATGCGCCTGCTAGACCATCTTCTGACTCAAGTGCTCGCTGAATGAGCTCATCGATTGCCTCATCTGACAATGCATGCAGCTCCACTACACGAGAGCGAGAAATTAGAGCACTATTAACCTCAAAGTAAGGGTTTTCTGTAGTAGCGCCAATAAGTACAACTATTCTGTCTTCTACTGCATGAAGCAAGGCATCTTGCTGAGAGCGCGTAAAACGATGAATCTCATCAATGAACAGAATAGTTCTTCTACCTGCTGTTAAAAGCCTTGATTCTGCTGCTTCAATCTCTCTACGAAGATCTTTAACAGTTCCCGTAATTGCAGATACTTCTACAAATTCTGCGTGCGTTGTATGAGCGATGATGCGCGCAAGCGTGGTCTTTCCGGTGCCTGCTGGACCGTACAGCAAAACGGACGAGAGTGTATCGTGCTCAATTGCCTTGCGCAGCCAAGAACCCTGACCAACCGCATCTTCCTGACCAACATATCCATCAAGCGTGGTAGGACGCATGCGAGCAGCAAGTGGTGCATTAGCTTTTTTAGCGGCACGTTCCATGCCAGAAAATAAAGTATCCATGCAGCTAATTTTACCCCGTCTCAAACATAAAAGCTTGGCGAGAAACCCGCTCAACACAAATGCTCTTTAAGTGACCTAACTATTGCACTTTGACCGAAACACTAATCTTACGCGCGTACTCCTTCTGCAAAGTAGCTCCTCTTTGGAAAGAGCTCCTGAGCTTCTGGGAAGAGTGCTTCGCAGGTAGCCACAAAGTAGTCATCAGTCATTGCGGAAATAAAATCAACAACAGTACGATGCGCGTCACTCTTCCAGTCATAGGTATGGCCATACCTAGAAAGGTGCCTACTCACCGGCTCAATATGATGCTTAAAGATTGCAAGGCTTTGATCGCCAGATTTAAGCGAAGATAATTCGTACTCATACAATTTCTCAAACAGGCGCTTAATGTCTACAGAGAAATCACCATTGGCTTCTGATGCACCATAAATCTTCTTATAATTCTCGCGCTTTGCTCGTTTCATCTCTTTAAACGCCTCTTCTGAGAGAGAAATCTGAGGCTTACCAAAGCTATTCTGAACAATATCTGCAACAAAAGCAGAAGTAGCCCATGCGTTATAAGCGCCACCAAGCCCGTCGTCAAATGTTTCTTCTGTAGCAGCGCCTGCACGAAGCGCATCCTGTCTGTCTTTTCCAACATACGCAATAATGTCAGAGATGCGCATGACGCAACCTTCAAGCGTCATAGGACGCAGGTGTGCAATAGCCTGAGGACCTCTCTCCCAGCAATCTTCTACCACCTTATCAAACTCATCAAAAGTTGAAAGATCACTCATTTGAAGTATCTGCTGCTCA
>JABZGZ010000011.1 GCA_015259105.1 Atopobium sp.
GTCCTGTTACCATTCAGTATGACAAGAACGGCCTTGCTGTTAGGAAGCTTGACTACACCATCAAGCTGGTCAACAAGTTGGACACGCCACTCACCGACATTGAGTTCATTGAGGACGTTGCCAACACCGACAACCGCCTCTTCATGACCGCGCTGACCGGCAACCTTGTTGCAGTTGGCCAGCGAGTTGGACTCAACATGGACCAGATCGAGGTCCGCGGTTACAAGGCTGATGGCAGCTACGACATCATTCCCACCAGGGCTAACGGCGCAAACTGGCTCTACCGCGCTGACATGAACTCGGCAAGTCAGCAGCAGTTGCAGTCTTACCTGGACCAGATCAACCAGGGCACGCTTGATCCATCCAATGCTTCCGCTGTGTCTCCTCAGTACAGGAAGATTGGTATTTACTTCAAGAACGTAACCCTGCAGCCAACCAGCAACATTGACTTCAACATCCAGATGATGTTCATGAATCCATTTGGCGAGGTCTACAGCGATAGGCCAATCACCAACATCATCAAGGTCAATGCAAACAAAGTTAATACCGACGGCACCAAGACTCCAATGAACTTCTCCGCAAATTGGGATACTCGCTTTACTCCATTTAGCGAGAAGGTCTGGCTGTCCAAGTCCTCTTGGTACCAGCGCGTTGGTATGCCTGGCGAGCGCTTCAGTGCTCGCGTAGGCTTCGCTTTGACAGAGCTTTCACCTGCTCGCTACCTTAAGAATCCAACCTTCGTCGATCTTCTCCCCGCCGGCGTTTCTTATGACGAGAACACCTCCGTTTCAGTGGTTGCTGACTCACTGCAGCCTGAGAAGGTTGAGTACATTAGGAACTACAACGAGACCGGTCGCAATGCAGTCAAGATTACCCTTCCATCTGGATACGTGTATCAGTACGGATCTATGGGTTATGAGATTAGGAACCTGGTAATCAATGACGACATCATTCCTTCTAAGGCCGAGAATGACGTTCTGAACAACAACAATGACGTTTACTTCTACGCTACAAACTGGACTCACGGTACTCCAGATGATTTCTCTGGTATGTACAACGCTAGCAACTTTGTTAAGGATGACCTCGACATCAACATGAATGGCGTCACTGACGAGACTATTTTGAAGGCAACTGCAAAGGTTCTTGGCAATAACGTTGAGAGTATCCAGTCCGACAAGCACATCCGTAGCCTTGAGCCAAACATTGCTGGCGGCGGCGCATTCTACGGTAGGGCATTTACCTCGGCTACTATCATGACTGACTTTGCTGGCGTCACTGATACCAGCGGACTCTTCCAGTATCGTCTGAGCATTCGTAACTACTACAACACGCCAATGAATAAGATTCTTATGTATGACGTGTTGCCATATGTGGGCGACGGCAGAAACTCTGCTTTCAGCAATACACTTCAAGGTCCTATTGAGCTGAAGATTGGCTCAACTGACGTTAGCTCCCAGTACGATATTTACTATCGTACCGATGAGCACCCAGCTCAGAACGATATCAACGAGATTAACAGCCCAGAATGGACTAAGACTCCAGCTGACTACACCAAGGTAACGGCAATCAAGATCGTTGGTAAGGATGGCACTATTCTGGCTCCATACACCGTTCTGTCTGCGGTTCTTACCATGAAGGCACCATTGTATGATCCAAACCTCTCCGAGGCTCTTGCATACAACGACATGAGCGTTATCTACAACAACGAAGCAGCTATGCGCCGTACCGAGAAAGTCGCAAACCAGCTTGTTGACATCATGGATGTCAAGGTAGAGAAGAAGTGGCTTGACGCTGACGGCAACGCAATTGCCCAGCCAGATGCTACCTCCATTACCGTAAAGCTTCTTGCCGACGGTGTTGATACTGGTAAGACGCTTGACCTTACCGCAGCTAATAACTGGACTGCTTCGTTTACGCACCTTCGTAAGTACACCGTTGAGACTGACAACGACGGTACCGTCACAAAGACTCCTATCGTCTACACTCTTGAAGAGGTTGGTACAGACGCCAATGGTATGGTTACTTACAATGGCAAGAAGTACAAGGTAACTGCTACTTCTGGTCAAGCTGATGAGAACTCTCCAAACGATTCCGTTGCACTGAGCGTTACCAACCAACTGCAGCAGGAGAAGGTCTCCGTCTCTGGCAAGAAGCTTTGGGACGACTCTAACGACAACGACGGTAAGCGCCCAGCTTCCATTGTTGTCAGGCTTCTCGCAGATGGCGTTGAGGTTCAGCACAAGACTGTTACCGCAGCAGATAACTGGGAGTACACCTTCTCTGACCTGCCTAAGTTCAATGGCAATACAGAGATTACCTATACCGTTTCTGAGGATGCTGTACCTGACTACACCACAAGCATCAACGGCTTTGAGATTACAAACCAGCACGCTCCTGAGGCTTTGAGCATCCCAGTTAAGAAGGTCTGGGTTGACGACAATAATGCTCAGGGTCTGCGTCCTGCTAGTGTCCATGTCAGGCTCTATGCTGACGGCACTCAGGTGGATGAGTTTGACCTGAATGCAGGTAATAACTGGTCTCACATCTTCAACAGTCTGCCACGTTACACCGCTGGTCACGAGATTGAGTACACCGTTAAGGAAGATCCAATTGCTCACTACACCACTTCCTATTCTGGCTCTTCAGCTACTGAGCTCACGGTAACCAATACCATTGAGGGCAAGGTTTCTGTTCCAGTAACAAAGAAGTGGATTGGTGCACCTGCTGATAGCGTAACTATTCACCTGCTTGCTGATGGTGTTGAGGTAGAGAGCGCAACTCTGACTGCTGCAGATAATTGGCAGCACACTTTCAGCAACCTTAACCAGTACAACAATGGTGCGCTGATCAACTACACCGTTACCGAAGATGCTGTTGATGGCTACACCTCTCAGATCACTGGCGATGCTACCAACTACGTGGTAACTAACACCAACATGAAGACTCGCAACATCCCGGTCACCAAGGTCTGGGAGAACAAGGAAGGCGATTCTGCTGAGATTGTCCTGTATCGTGACGGCGTCGAGGTTGATAGGGTAACTATTACCAAGGCTGACGACTGGAAGCACACTTTCAGCAACCTTGAGTTCTATGACAAGACTGATGGTCACGAGTATGCCTACACCATCTCCGAGACTCCTATCTCTGGTTACACAACTCAGATTACTGGTAATCAGGATGACGGTTTCACAGTGACCAACACTGCTCCTGTTGTTCCTCCAACCACGCCTCCTACCACCCCAGAGCCTAAGAAGCCAGGTCTTCCTTACACTGGTGACGCTTCAGGTATTGCTTCAATCGTTGGAGCTGCAGCTCTGTCCCTGAGTGGTCTTGGCATCGCTCTTAGAAGGAAGAACAGCTAAGAGCTAGAGTTCCAAACTCGCTGATCGCGATTAAAACAGGCTCCTGGTAAACCAGGAGCCTGTTTTTGTGTAGCTCGGCAAAACCAGTCAGGGCCATCCAAGCCGCCAAGGTTGCCAAGGCCACCAAGTCCACCAAGGTCGCCGTATGTGGAGCACAGAACCATGTAGCCATACCGCTTTCCTGGTGTTTTGCAAAGTTCCCACTCCCACTTCAACACTAAGTGGTAAAAAACCCGTTTAGTTGGGGGTTACATTTTTCTGCATACGCGTTTGCCCAGGAAAAACTTTTAACTATGGTAAAAAATGCGTTTAGTTGGGCATCAAATAACGAAATTTCAATTTTCATCCCCAACTAAACGGGTTTTTTACCTTTTTGAGGCCTAAAATCGGTACCCTAAAATTGCTGTATTCACGATTATGAATAAACAGACTCAGTTATACAGGAATCAATTTGATCGAGCGGTTTTAACGGATCTGGCAACGCTAAGTTATCCTCATCCGCCGAAAAATGAGCAAGCAGCAAAGAATCATCAAGCAACGCGATATAATTTTAGGTAGTTCGTGGTTATTTCCTGTACTGCAAAACGTGGAGGTAAAAGGCTTATGAGAAGCATTTTTGAGGATCGACAAGTATCAATTAAGTGCGACGACAAATATTCTTATACCGTCACCAAAGACGGCTTGGCTTATGTCCCAGGTAACGGTAAGCCAGAGGTTAAGGTCCTGTTTGCAGAGGTCGGTTCAACCTTTTTGCTGAACTATTGCAGCTCAAACGGCCCTTACGAGATTACCTTTAAGGACAACGAAGGCCACAACCTCGTTAGCATTGACACAGATTTAAAGCTCCGCGAATTTGGACATAATATCCTGGATACTAAGACTATCATCCTCGCTTTTGCAGCTAATAAACTTACTACCGAGTTCCCCAATAACCTTGATACGTTAAACACCAAGCTCGGGTTTAGCCTCAAAGAGAAAAAGATTACTATCGCAGATGGCGTGATTTCTGGCGCAAAGCATCAGGTCAAGCTTTCTGACATTCGCCGAGTTCAGTGTGTCGCAGGCGGCGCACTCAACAACCTCTTTGTCTTCACTAAAGAAAAGGGCGGCTTCTTTGATAGGGCGGACATTGTAGTTCCTGTCAACGAGCTCACAGTACCTATTCTTGAAGCAGCAATGAGAAGAAATACTGGTCACGGAATCGATTTCACTAGGGGCAATGGCTTCGACCAGCCAAATAGCAACTTCATTATTATTCGCTATCTGGACTCCAGTTTCTTTGAGACCGCTCCTGGCGTCTTCAAGGAGGACTGGCAGAAGGATGCCTACGAGTTTGTTAAGTCCTTCGGTTATGACCTTCAAACCATGCTAGGGGAGTAACTCCTGGCGAGAAAAACGTCTTGTCCAAGAAAAACAGCCGCCCTCTTGTGAAGGCGGCTGTTTTTGTGTGCGAGAAGATCGCTCTAGCAGTTGGGTCTTACTTCTGCTTGCGGGCCCTTAGCGCAAAGCCGAGAGCGGTGATGCCAGAAGCAACCATTCCAACAGAAGCAATCACAAGCTCAGCGACATCGCCGGTGTCTGGCAAAACGCGCTTCTTCTTGGTCTTAGAAGGCTTGTGTGGATCAGGGCTAGGTGTTGGCTCAGGCTCTGGGGTTGGTTTAGGCTCAGGTGTTGGCTGAGGCTCAGGCTCTGGATAGTCGTTGGTGAAGACCAGAGGAGGTGTGCTGTTGCACTCACACTGGTCAACCTCAGTGACAGTTCCATCTTCGGCAGTCTTAGTAATGTGATAGGTGAAATCAAGCTCGCCATCATCATTCTTGAAGACAGTGTAGGTGAGGGTATAGACAGACTTGTCATAAGTCACCCTCTGATTAGTACCGGTGACCTCTTTGATGGTGTAGACATAGGTGCCAGGCTGAGTAAAGACTAGCTCACCGAAGTTATTATCGCCAGAAACTGCAACAGAAGTCTCAACAGTATCTGTTGTTGCGTTGTTTGGCATTGGGTAGGAAGGATCGTCACGGGTGAGAGTGAACTTGAAGATATCCTGGGTTGTTGCGGTGCGTGGATTGCCACCGTTGTCATCAGGGAGAACTGATGGATAGTCGGTTGGAGTATCTGGAGCATCACCAGTAACAACCTTCTGGATAACTGGATAGTCCCTAGCAGGAAGTGGATCAGGATAGACGTTAGTAAAGACGGCCCCTGGTGCATCGTTATACTCGCCAAGGTCAACGGTGGTAACGTTTCCGTCCTCGTCAGTCTTGGTCATAGTGCGCTTTGCCTCAAGCTGGCCAGTGCCATCGTCAGTTACGTGGTAGGTAACGGTGTAGACGCTCTGATCGTACTGGATGTTCTGGGTGCCGGTGACCTCTTTGATGGTGTACACGTAGGTACCAGGCTGAGTGAAAGTGATGTTGTGGAATACGGCGTCGCCACCAAGAAGTCTGCGGGTACGAGCGGTGTTGCCGGTGGTTCCCTCAGGCATTGGGCTGGATGGATCGAGGCGTGTCATCTCAAAGATAAAGACGTTAGGAGCATCGCTCTCGTCTTCTGAGCCATTTGCCAGGAAGTTGTTGATGAGGCTCTCGGCAAGACTGTCACTTATGACGCCGTCGGCGCTTGCAGTATCCGCTGCGCTAATGTCGCTCGCACTCAGGTAAGAATTAATCAGAGATGCAGGTGAAGGCTGTCCAGGTATAGGAACAATTGGGTAATCGCCCTCAACGATCTTGGTAACGGATGGCGTCACAATGGTAGGCCTGACATTGTAGACATTTACCAGCGACTGAGTGGCGGTGTACTGCTCGACGCGAGAAATACTGCTTCTAGTTGAAACGTAGGAATTAGGAACGTTCTCGGTGATGGTGTACGAAACAGTATCAGCAGCAGTATTGTCTACGTACTTACGAAGGCCCTTGTAGACGATGGTGTAGGTGTTATCGCCATTATCGGTAACCTCAGGCGCAATGGTGTGGGTATCAAGGTGCTTATCGTTAGAGAGAACCAGATTGTTAGCACCAAAGTCAGTTGTGGATGGACGCTTACCAGCTGCATTGTTGTTATCGTCCCAGACCTTATTGATCTTGAGGTCAATGCCTGCATAGCTCAGAGCGTGAGTAGAGAGGGTACGAGTGGAGTGGTTACCAGCAATGTCGTAGTCAAGAACGCTACTGAATACACTGCGCTTACCGTCGTAGGAAGCATCTACGTTATCGGCAACCTTGTACGTAACGTCAGCAAAGCCGCCGCTATTTGCGTCAAGTGCCTGAGTTGAAGTAAACAGCACCATGTCAGCCTCAGCAGGATTGGTGACTACGGTGTAGTCGCCAGGCTGTGGAGCATGGTTTGCAGTGTAGGTAACACCAGGGTTCAGCTTGATGTACTGGTAAGAGAAGTTGGAAGAAGAACTTACGCCTTCAAGTGTAAGAGGAAGCTGAGTTGCACCTTCTGGATTGATGCCAGCACCGCGGTCTGCAGACTTGGAGAGCAAAGGAACAAATAGCTGCGTGGTATTTGCAGTGTTACCGGTGTTATTGCGGACAGCAATGTGAACAGTTGCGGTGTCTCCACGCTGCATAACAGGGGTGGTTGCGCCTGGATTAGCGGAGTCGTAGGTGTAGTCAGTAACGGTTCCAGAGATAACGTCCTTTACAGAAAGGGTAGATGCAGCGGCAATTGCAGATGCCTGTGCAATGTTGATACCAGGGCGCTCGGAGAGAGAAACCATGGTCTCGCCAGAGTTGACGCTGTTGCCAAACAGGCTGGTGTACTGGGAAGTGTTCCAGTTGCTGCGGTCCCAGTGCTCAGACTTAATTTGAGCACCAATCTCCTTGAAGTCTTTGGTGGTAATGCCAACAAAGTCATTGATGTGATAGATGCCCTTGCCTGCAAGATCAGTGGTGTGGACATCCATGCTCAGAGTCATGTTCTTGCTGGTAAAGTCTGGCTGATACTGGCCGCGAGTCTCGTCGCCAACATCAATGGTGTACTTCCAAACCTTAACAGCTACGCCGTCCTTATCGTACGTTCCTACAAACTCAGGAGCACTGAGCGTGCCGTTAGAAACGGTGAGGTTGCTGTAAGTGAAGCCCTCAGGCATGATGACGTAGAGCACTGGCTCCTGAAGAGGGTTCCAGTCCCAGTTTGCGTCGTCGATGCGACCAGAAATCTTGAAGGTCTCGCCGCCGTTAATCTGGGTCTTATCGATGCTACCAACGCCGTTAAGAACCTTAGGTGCGCCGGACTTAGCGGTCAGCGTAACGCCTGCGTCAGGAGTGGTACCGGTGTCGTAGAGCTTGACGTTAGTGACAACGTCGGCGTTAGTGCCCTTCTTCCAAGAGCCGTAAACGCCGTTGGAGATGTAGCTCCAGCCATAGTACTCGTCAGTGACATGCTTGTTGTTTGGATTCCATGTATCGAGAAGATCGCTCATTGGTCTAATGCCATCGTATCCGCCAAGAATTGGACCAAGGTCAACCTTGATGGAAGTGATGGAGGTATTGATATCAAGGCCAAGGGCAGTGTTGGTGATGAGTGCGGAGACGCCAGAGGTACGCAGAATGCTTGGATCAGCAGTTCCGCTCGTACCGTCCGATGCAGTCCAGTGGATTGGACCATAGGTCATACCTTCCTTGTAAGGGATGGTGACGCCGCGGATGATAGCGGTCTGGTTCTGATCGATGGTCATCTCGAGCGTCTTTGGAGCGGTGTCTGTAGAGAGCTCGTTCTTGATGAGGTAGGTACCAAGACGAACGTTGTAGGTATCGTTTTTCTTGTATGCCCAGTTAGGAGCTGTGTCGACAAGAGCGTGTGTGGTAAGACGCTCTGGGTTAAGGCCGTCAATTACGGTAACCGTAAGCGTAGAAGAAGCGTTTGCGGAGGTACGGTTGACGTTTGGAGTGTCATTCCAAACGGACATAGTGAGGTTCTTAATGGTGACGTTAAAGGTTGAGTTGTTAGGTCTGGTGCTTGATGCAGGAACCTTAATCTGTGGCTTAAAGGTTGGGGTACCTGCGTAAGAGCCTGGCTCGTTCCACTCGACTGTTGCGGTCTTGTTAGTGCCATCATCGGTAGTAGAGACGATGGTACCTGGGGTGTTGTAGAGGCTGGTCTCGTTGACACCAACAAGCTCCATATCACTTGGATAGACAACCTGAACCGTAGTCTTGCTGTTTGCCTCGGTGAGTACCTTAGAGCCTGTGGTAGAAACCTGCAGGGTAGAGGTGGTGCCACCTTTTGAGAGAACTTCGGTAGACTGATCAGCCCAGAAGCCGTAGGTCATGGCATCAGCTGCAGTAACAGATGAGGTATGTGGATCAATGTTTTGTGTTGCAGCGGTGCTCAAGCTAACACGAATTGCATTTGCAATAACCTGGCTTGCGCTCTGGTTCTCAACAGCGTCATCAAGCTTGAACTGAATTTCTCCCCTGGAAGAAACCTGGGTAAGGCCGTTATTGGTCATGTAGACCAAATCACCACTGCGGTTCTTCTCGGAACTTGCGCCAGGATAGCCGTAAGGAAGGGTTCCCGTTCCCGTAGGTGTGGTAACCAGGTCAGAGAAGCTGGTGTTTGAGATGCCACCAACGGTAAACGTTGCACCTGGAAGACCTGTGACATAGAGTCCGTCTCCAAACCTCACGTTGAGGTACGTTGGAGAGAACTGCAACGATGCAGGAATTGTGTAGCCAACATTCAAGGCGTAGGTGACTCCCGCCTTAAGAGCAGGAGTTTGACCTGCAAGAAGGTCAGCAACTTGGGCGTGAGTTGACGCATCTTCAATGCTTAGAGCATTGATTTGAAGACCTGTAGTGTCTTCTGCGTAAGCCACGCTAAGGTTGGGCAGCAATGCTGCGACGAATGCAACGGCAGCTAAAAGCAACCCCGCTACAATCCTTGCCTTACTTTTCATAGCACATCCTAACTAGAGCGATACAGAACCAATCACTTTCTTTCTTACTTATTCTTACGACGCTTAGTAATGCCAAGTGAAGTCATTACAGCGGTCATACCAGCGAGAAGTGCAGCAAGAGGTGCTGCAGCAGAAGCATCTCCGGTGTATGGAGTCTTCTGCTTCTTTTTCTTAGATGGCTTAGTTGGAGTAGAAGGAGTCTCTGGAGTCTCATCTTCTGCAACAGTAATGGTTAGCTGGATTGTGTCGTTATCAGTTGCAACGGCGTCCTTACCATCTGGCCACTGAACACCATTCCAGGTGAACGAGAAGACCTTGCGGTTGCCAGCTGCGGAATCAGCAATAGCGCTGAAGGAGCCGGTAACGGTGCCGACAGCGGTGAGCTGGGTGCCTGCAGCAACATTGGAGTCAATGGTGACGCCAGGAATGGTGAGCTTCATCCAGCCATCGTTTGCACTTGCCTCATCGACAATGCGCTCGAGGTCAGAGTACGTTCTAATGGAGGAAGGATCGCTGAGTTCAAAGGTGACGGTAACCGTACGACCGTTGACCTGAACATCGCTGACCTTAAAGCCGCTGCCAAAGTTGGAAGCCTGGATGGTGTTGGCATCAAGGTTGCTTGGAAGTGTCATTCCCTCAGGAACAGTCAGAGTTGCTGTGAACTTGAACTTCAGGTTGCTCAGCGTAATGGTGTCATGGTTGGTATTAGGGTAGGCGCGCTCAATGTTGTTCATCTGCTCCTGGATAGAGGAAGCAAGAATTGAACCGGTGAGGTTAAAGGTAGAACCTGCCTTCATAGTGATGACCTGGTCATGCTCGGTATTCTCGTCAGCAAGCATATCTGCAGGAAGGTTCATCTCAATTGGGTTGTTCACAATCAGAGTCTGCTGAATGCCGGTACCACGAGGGTCTCTGCTCGCAGCAATCTGAACGCCGTTCCAAGAAAGTTCGAACTTCTTGGTGACGTTGGTGACGGTGTTCTTTGCAAAAGACTCAAAGGTGCCAGTAAGAGTACCTGTAGCGGTGAGCTCCTGACCATTGGTTACCTGAGTTGGGTCAAGTGTGAGACCATCAACAGTTACGGTAAGAGGTCTTGCAATTTCTGCGGTAGCTGCATCGTCTTTACCAACTGTCTCGACAGCGTCTTTGAGCTGCTTGTAGTTGGTGTAAGTGCCCTTGAGCTTCAGAGTAACGGTAACTTCCTGACCGTTGACGGAAACGTTTGTAACCTCAAAGAGATCACCAAGGCCAGAGGTAGTTACTGTTGGATTAGCTGGGACAACAACGCCAGCAGGAAGCGTGAGCTTTGCAGTAAAAGTAGAAGTTGTGCCAGAAAGCGTAATCTTGGTTAGGTCGTCGAGGCCGCCAGCAATGCCATTCTCAAAAGCGCTCATCTGATTAATGACGGAAGTAGCGTCAATAGCGCCTGTAAGACTGAAGCTCTTATCGTTAGAAACTTCCTTGATCTGAGTGGTGTTGCTCTGAGAGTCACTCCACATATCAGCAGGAAGATCGCTAGTAAGCTCTACTCTCTGGATGGAAGGATCTTCCTTCCACTTGAGGTAGTAAGTGACGTCGTTAGTAAGTGTTGCATCACCGTCGATGGTTGCAGCGGAGTTACCTGCAGCGTCAGTGAACCAGTAGCGGTAGTTGTGACCAAAAACCATACCAAGGAAAGTTATTGGTTCATCTGTGTTATCCAAAACGTAATTCTCTAGTGTTGCAATCTCTGTATAAGCGGTATTGGTGTTAGAGCTGGTAGGACTTGCAATTCCAGCAGTTGTAGCGCTTAGAGTGTTGCCGCTAAGGTTTTGAAGCAGTGCATTGATATTGGTCTGCTCAGCTACAGTTGGGTGAGTCTTGATAGTTGCAACTTCTCCGCCGTTTGCATCGGTGGTGATGTCAAAGACATTTGGATTCTGCTTAAAGACGCTGTTTGCCGAGAAAGTACCACCATTTGCCGAGAAGGACACGGTAAGGTGCTGCTCTTCCCACTCTGCATACAGATCAACAGTATCAGTACCTGCAGGAACAGCAAGGCTGGAATTAGCCGCTACCTCATCGCCAGCGCCGTTTGCCTGAGTGGTCCAGCGCTTGAAGGTTTTACCTGCAATGTTGAAGTTGCTGTCGCGATTGTTAACGTCAGTGTTAGAAAGAACGTTAACGGTGCGACCAGCGTTTGTAGCAACGCGTTCAATAACGGTAACGCCGTTGCCGTTGTGATACCTGACATAGAGCCAAGCAGTGTTGGCCTTCCAATGTGGATAGACTGTCATGTCAGAGGTGACCTGGGTATCAGCGGTGAACTGGTGCTCGGTACCAGCAGCGTCGGTGTAGTACCAGCCGTCAAACTCCTGACCACTTGCATAAGGATCTGCAGGTAGGGTAGTGGAGCCTTCTGCTACAGAAGAAGCAGTTGCAAGAGAGTTACCGCGCATAGCAAGAGCAGTCTTGTTAGCAGTAGTGCCGTCAGCAAATGTTGGGTTGACGCCGGTAACACCTGGAGTATTGAGGTCAAAAGTAACGGTTGCAGCAGGTGCCCAAACGTGCTTCTGGCCATCGCTTGAAGCGTTAGCAACTGGGTAGGTATAGGTTGCTCCGTTAGCATTAATGAGGCTCAGAGAGTTAGTTGATGGGTCAGCAAGGGTAAAGAGCGAGAGAACCTCGTTGCCGTTAGCTGCACCGTTTGTAGGGATAGTGCTACCAAAGCCACTGTTGTAACTTGGTGCGTACTTAATGAGGTAAGAACCGCCAATAACATTAAAGTTTTGGCGAGTCTGGCCACCACCATTATCAGACTTCTTGGTAGCAGGGGTCTCTACCAGGCTGTTTCCGGTGAATTGGATGGAACCGTTGGTCTGGGCTCCAAACAGGGCGCCAGAGTTACGACCGTCTCCCTTAATCGTGGAGTTGTTAATGATGACGTCACCAGTGTTGACGTTAAGGCCGCCAGTTCCACCGTTAGTGAAGTTAAGGGTTGAGTTAGTAACGTTTACTGTTCCACCAGATACACCAACAGAAATGCCAGATGTTGAGCCAGCATTTGCATTAATGGTGGAGTTAACAATATTGGAAGTTCCCTGGATGGTCATGCCCGTAGCGCCGTACCATGAAGGGTTAATGGTTAGGGTGGAGTCATTCATGTTGAGCTGGTTGACGTAGAAAGTCTGACCAAAGCCTTCAACGGTAAGGTCTGTGTTCCTAAGGTTGAGGTTGCGAGCGTCATTCCAGGTACGAGCCTGTGAAGTTACTTTGATAGTAGCGTTTTCAAAGGTGACACCAGACTCAAAGAAGTTTGTATTGCTCTTATCGTCTGCGGTGATGGTAACGCTGTTCTTGTTGGTGCTGCCGCTAACGGTTCCGCCAAGAGAAATACCACGAGTACCGCTGGAACCTGCGTTGTTTCTAAAGACATAGGTACCATCGGTGATGGTTGAGCCATCTTGTGCAGTTAGTGCGGTTTTGAAGCCGGACATGGTAAGAGTGCCTGTGCCGGTCAGTGTTGAGCCAGGTGAAAGAACCAGACCGTCAATGCTGTTTCCAGTGCCAGTAAGCGTTGCGCCCTCAGATTCAATCTTGAGTGTAAGACCAGAAGGAATGGTAACCGTAGAGGTCAGATCAAGGTTGCCTTTAAGATGAATGGTGTAGATTGAAGAAGTTTCTCCCCACAGCTCCAGTGCTTTCTGAAGAGATTTAACAGGATCGGAGCTGGAGCCCTCGTTAGTATCGCTACCGTTGGTTCCGTCTACCCAGAGCTCAGTTGAGATGTAAGAAAGGCTTCTTGTAACACGGCGAGAAGATCTATCTGCAGGAGCAGTAGTCTGCTCAGAGGTCTGCTGGTTGGAAGTAGACTCTGCGGTAGTGGTAGCCTCAGTAGAGCTCTCTGCAGTTGCCTCCGAAGTTGAGGCAGTTGCATCACTTGTTTGAGTTGCTGCAACTTCTTGCGTCTGAGCTACTTCTTGAGTACTAGCAATTTCTGCTAACGCTGAAGAAGGGACCAAAGAGAGCGCGAGTACCAAAGACATAGCTGTCTTTGCCCCTTTGCTTGCAAAGTTCTTGTTTTTTCTTTCCATACCTACCCCTAACAAATAGTGAATACCCCAACAAAATTTGCAATTAAATCTTGTGCCAAAAGTGATAAATCACGATAAGCACGATGGAGACAAATGACACATATTCAGAGCATTTTTTGTATAGATAATTATCTATTATTTTGATAAAAATTGTTAGCTCAACCAGCGATTTTTATAGTTTGAACACATTTCAAAAAACGTCTTCATCTCATGTTATATAAATAATTTAATCAAAATATTTGGTACTTTGAAAAATGGCATTTAAATTGCTCTATTTTTAACGATTTTCTCGACATTTGTCATAAACGTGCAACGGATAAAAATTGCAATAGAAATGTACTAAATTTTGAGACAAATGTAAGTTATGCGGAAACTGAATAGTGGAAGCTGGATAGTTAACAATTTCATGAAACTTGAGCTTCAAAATTCTCAAGCAAGAGGGACTGTGTACACTAAGAAAAAGACAGTTCAGAGGATGCACAATCTGCGCAAATAATGCGTGAGAGATACGTTTGAATGTGTTGAGCGGGGAGTTATGGACTCAAAAATTATCGATGACGCTTTGGACTTTGTAAAAGAGGTCTTCTCCACAGATTTTAGTGGCCACGATTACTTCCACACGTTGCGTGTGTACAAAATGGCTGTAAGAATTGCGCAGGAGGAAGGGGCAAATCAAGAGATTGTTGCCCTTGCTGCGCTTTTGCACGATGTTGATGACATCAAGCTTTCTCCAGAGACGCATGAGCATAAGGATAGGGCCGTTGGTTTTCTGCGCCAGCATGCTGTCGACGAGGCCACTATCCAGGCAATTTGTACCGCAATCGATGAGGTTTCTTTCTCGGGAACAGACTCGGTAGTTCCTTCAACGCTTGAGGGTATGTGTGTTCAAGATGCAGATCGCCTGGACGCGCTTGGTGCTGTTGGCATCGCACGTACCTTTGCCTATGGCGGAAGTCATGGCCGCGGTATGTATGACCCAGATGAACCACCAACTCTCAACATGGGCGGCGAGGAGTACCACTCACACAAATCAACGTCGCTCAACCACTTCTACGAGAAACTCTTTTTACTGACAGACATGATGAATACGCGCAGTGGCAAAGAGCTAGGAAAAGCTCGCGAGAAGTACATGCGTGAGTATGTTGACCAGTTCTTAGATGAGTGGAACGGCAAACGTTAAGATATAGGTTTTAGCTATATGAATTAGTTAAGTATTTGTATTTCACAAGTAAAGTTTTGATTGTCATACTGGTTTCTCGTAAGCAGTTCTAAGGGGTCATTATGGCAATCAAAAATGATAAAACTACTCCACATCGCTTTGATGTTGTTGGTAGCTTTCTTCGTCCAGAGAATCTTAAGCAGGCTCGTATTCAGTTTGAAAAAGGTCAGATTGATGCATGCGAGCTCAAGCAAATAGAGGACAAAGCTATTACAGAGCTTATCCAAAAGGAAAAGCAGGCAGGCCTTAAAGTCATCACTGACGGTGAGTTTAGGCGTGCAACCTGGCACCTTGATTTTATGTGGGCATTCGAAGGTATTGGCCATGCGCCAACTAATACTGGACTGCCTTTCCACGATGAGACTGCAGAGATTGATGACACCTTCCTCGTAGGAAAAGTGGAGCTCACCAAAGAGCATCCCTTTATAGAGCACTTCCGCTTTGTTCAGCAGTTTGAGGACGAGACAACCGTTGCAAAGCTCACTATTCCTGCACCTGCACAGTTCATTGAGCAGTTCATTATGCCCATGAACCGCGAGCAGACTAACAAGTACTATGCCAACGACCAGAACCTTCTTGAAGACATTGTTGCTGGCTACGGTGCGTTTATTAAGCAGGTATATGCTGCAGGCTGTCGTAATCTTCAGCTTGATGACTGCTCATGGGGCGTGCTGGTTGACCCACGTGCAGAGCTTTTCTTTGGCGCTGACCAGGAGGGTCTCAAGAAGATCAAGGCACTGCTCTTGGAGATTAATAACCGCGTTCTTGATGCTGCTCCAGCTGACTTGACTATTAACACGCACGTTTGCCGTGGTAACTTCCACAGCACTTGGGCTTGCGAGGGTGGTTACGACGATGTAGCTGATGCCCTTCTTGCTCAAGAGCACGTAAACGCTTTCTTCTTAGAATTTGATGATCATCGCTCCGGTGGCTTTGAGCCCCTGGCCTCTGTTCCAGCTGGTAAAAAGGTTGTGCTTGGTCTGATCACCACCAAGCACGCCCAGCTGGAAGAGAAAGCCAAGGTTATCGAGCGTATTCATGAGGCGGCACAATATGTGCCTCTGGAGAACCTCTGTCTTTCTCCTCAGTGTGGCTTTGCTAGCTGCGAGATTGGTAACAAGCTTACTGAAGATGAACAGTGGGCAAAGATTGCGCTGGTTAAAGAAATTGCAGAAGAGGTTTGGGGTTAAACATCGGCTGGTTTACGGTCTGTTTGCGACTCACTTGCCGTTTACCGAAGAGTTTCTGACCATACGTTCTTCTCGACTCCTGTCCACTAAAATGGACAGGAGTTTTTTATTGGCGCTAGACTTCGGAGGCTGTATGCCAAGCGAGAAGACCCGCTGCTTGCATCTCATTCAGATTTTTGAAGAAGAAACTGATGATGATCACGGTCTGAGTACCCCTCAGCTTATCGAAAGACTTGCTGAACGCGGGCTTAGTGTGGAACGCAAGACGCTATATGATGATATTAAATCGTTGCAGAATTTTGGTTACGACATTCAGTCTTATCAGCGCCATCCTGTTGAATATGGCCTGGCTACCAGGAAATTTCAGGCCGAGGAACTTATGCTGATGGCAGATGCCGTGCAGACATCAAAGTTTTTGACGGAGCGTAAGGCAAACAATCTGGTGAGCCTTATTGGAGAGCTGGGCGGGAAGTCTACCTCTGATACGCTCAAGAAGCGTATTCATGTTGAGGGGCGTATTAAGTCGCAAAACGAGTCCGTGTTTTATGCACTTAATGCTATCCAGACGGCGCTTTTACAGAAGAAAAAGGTCTCGTTTAAGTATCGCAAGAAGGGCTTTAAAGATAAGGTTATTGAAGAGCTTCCCGTAAGAGAAGAAACGCCTGTTCAACTTACGTATATCGACGATTTCTACTATCTTATTGTGTGGAACGATAAGCATCAAAACTTTGTCAATTATCGCGTGGACCGCATGTTTAGACTTGAGGTTTCTGATGCTGATGCCACGGTTAACGAACAAATAAAACAGTTTGATATAGACAAGTATCAAGAGCGTGTCTTTGGCATGTACTCGGGTGAGGTTGTTGAGGTCACGCTTCGCGTTAATGAGCGCGTAATGTGCTCGGTGTACGACCGTTTTGGAAAAAACATTATTTTGAACAATCCAAGTTCTGATGGAACTACAGCTGACGTGCATGTTTCTGTAATGGAAGCTCCAACGTTTTATGGTTGGCTTGCAACCTTTGGAACAGATATAGAACTGGTAGCTCCAAAGAAGACCAGGCAGAAATACCAAGAGTACTTGAGCGGAATTCTTCAGAGCTACCAAACACAGAAAGGGACTAGCTAAACGGCGAAGACGGGCTAAAACGGACGGACTAAACCGGACAGTTCACGAGTACCAATTAACGAGCATCAATGACGTAAAGACCTGCTTTAACAAGAAGATGACCATGGTGATCGCTGAGCTGCGTGATCTTGCAAGTAACAATGTTTTGATGTCCGTAGAAGAGCAAAGTACTCCAGAGAGAATTGCTTTCTCTAGGAACAAAGCCCAGCTTGTGGTCATTAGAGTACAGAGCAAGAGCCTCTGGGTCGTAGGGGTTATCACGTTCAGGAACAATGGTTAGATCTGAGCCAAGTTTGAGCTGGTCAAAGACAAGAGGAGCGTCGTAGTAGGGAAGACCGGAAACAACGAAGGAATCAACAAGCTTTGTAGGACTGTACATAAGAGCCTCCTTAGAAGATGTTGAGAATAGAATATGGATTTGTTAAAGAATGAGTGTCCAACAGATTGGACAGTAAAAATAGCTGAAAGACAAAACAGTAAGAGACAGAGACAAAGAGTTTCAAAAGGAGTTTGGATGATTACCACTAAGAGATTGTTTCTTATTCCATGGCATGCATCTGACGCGGATGAGCTTTATGAACTAGCAAAAGATCCAGAGATCGGACCACTTTGTGGCTGGGAACCGCACAAGACTCTGGAAGATTCCAAGCAGGTTCTTGCAAATGTATTGTCCGAGAAGTTCTGTTATGCCGTAAAGGATATGAAGACCGGTCATGTAATTGGCTCGATGTCATTGGACTTTAAAGAAATTCCTGATCCAAAAGATTCCTCAAAGCAGTTGCATCAGGCAGAAATTGGCTATTGGATTGGCCGTCCTTATTGGGGACAGGGATTGGCATCTGAGGGTACTCAAGCTCTTACTACCTATGCATTTGAAGAGCATGGCGTTGACCAGGTGATTATTAGATATCTTGAGCGTAATAAGAGGTCTGCTTCAGTGGCTCAAAAGTGTGGCTTCACAGAAGTAGAAATCTTTACAGACTTGAATAAATATACAGGCAAAGAAGAGCAGTTTGGTATCTCAGTACTCACAAAAGAGGACTGGGAACGTGTTCAAAAATAGCAGTTGTTCTCGCTATTTTGTGTGTTGTTTTTAAATGTTGCATAAGGCAAACTCGTATATGAAACGACAAAACTACATGTAAAGCAATTAAAACAGTTAGTGGATTAAAGATTCTGCTTGTAAGAAAAGCGAAAGAAGTCTGTATATGATGATTAACAAACGCCTCATTGCCCTTATTGAGGAGAGTAAAAAATACATTGGCTTGACCGTGCTTTACCAGTGGATTGTGCTGCTTGCCAATATTGTATTTATGTATTCTCTGGCAAGAATGATAGAAGCTTTGTTCATGGATTATTTTGTCCTCGAAGAGCAGTTGGTGTTTATTGCACTCTGCCTTATTGCTATTGTGATCAGGTATTTCTGCAAACTTGCTCAGCACAAGACAAGCTTTTACGCGGCTAAGAGAGTTAAAAAGACCCTTCGCGAGAAGATCTATCAGAAGCTTTTAGAGTTTGGTCCTTCTTACAAGAACTCATATGCTACCAGTGAAATTGTTCAGCTGGCAGTTGAAGGCGTTGACCAGCTAGAAACGTATTTTGCGCAGTATCTACCACAGTTCTTCTATGCAGCTTTGGCGCCACTGACATTATTCCTGACGTTGCTTTTTATTAGTCCGGTAGTTGGCATTGTTTTGCTGGTATTTGTTCCGCTTATCCCAATGACCATCGTTCTTATCCAGAAGTTTGCAAAGAAGCTTTTGTCTAAGTATTGGGGCCAGTATACGCAGCTTGGCGATACGTTTTTGGAGAACCTGCAGGGTCTGACCACAGCAAAGATTTACAAGGCTGACGATTTTAAACACAAGCAGATGAACGAGGAAGCCGAGCACTTCAGGCGTATTACCATGAAGGTTCTAACCATGCAGCTCAACTCCATCACCGTGATGGACGTGGTTGCATTTGGCGGAAGCGCGCTTGGTACAATTCTTGCAATTCAGCAGGTAAATGACCACCTCCTCTTTATGTGGCAGGGTGTGTTCATCATCTTGATTTCTGCTGAGTTCTTCCTGCCTATGCGTCTTTTGGGCAGTTATTTCCACATTGCTATGAACGGTATGGCAGCGTCGGACAAGATCTTTGACCTGCTTGATATGCCTGTTCGAGAGCAGGGTACCAAGACCGTTCCCGAGTCCAACGATTTGACACTGCACAATGTCTCTTTCTCTTACGACGGCGAGAAACCCGTCTTGGTGAATGTTTCTTTTGGAATGCGCGCTAACTCTTTGAATGCCCTGGTAGGAGAGTCAGGCTGCGGAAAATCAACAATTGCAGCACTTCTGACCGGAAAACTCCGCTCGTATTCTGGAGATGTTCTGTTTGGAAATACCAGTTTGTCTGACATTTCTGACCATAATTTGCTTCAAAACGTTACATATATTGGTCATCAGGCACATCTCTTTATGGGAAGCGTTCGCTCTAACCTTGCCATGGGTAATCCAGAGGCAACTGAAGAACAGCTTTGGCACGCCCTTGAACAGGTCAATCTTGCTGAGTTCGTAAAGTCTTTGGGTGGACTTGACGCGCCAGTTGCCGAGAAGGGCTCCAACTTGTCTGGTGGTCAGCGTCAGAGATTAGCACTGGCCAGAGCCCTGCTTCACAATAGCCAGATGTACATCTTTGATGAAGCTACTTCAAATATTGATGTTGAGAGTGAAGACGTTATTATGCAGCAGGTTCACCAGCTTGCTCAGACAAAGATGGTGCTGGTAATTTCTCACCGCTTAGTAAACGTTAAAAATGCTGATCAGATTGTTGTTATGCAACGTGGTCGTGTTGTTGGAAGTGGAACGCACCAAGAGTTGCTTGCAACAAATGACGAATACAAACGAATGACGCAGGCCCAGACCGAGCTTCAGAATTATGTGAAAGGAGTTGAGGCGTAATGAAGACAGAAGTTAAGAACAGCGCCACAACTGCACGTACTTCTCGCCGTAGTGCGCTCACTATTATGCTGAGACTGGTGGGGCTGGTTCGTCCGCTGGCTGGCTTTATGATACTTGCAATTTTGATGGGTGTGTTAGGCAATCTTGCTGCTACGTTCATTAGCATTTTTGGTGCCTATGCGCTGCTCAGCGCTATGGGATTTGCTTCGTCTTCTCCTATGGTGTTGCTCTTTGGAGGCATGCTTCTGTTTGCGCTGGTCCGCGGTCTGCTGCGCTACGCTGAGCAGGAATGCAATCACTTTATTGCGTTTAAACTGCTTGCACTTATTAGAGACCGCGTATTTACGGCGCTCAGAAAGCTTGCTCCTGCAAAGCTTGAGGTCAAGAATAAGGGCAACCTGATGAGCGTCATTACCTCAGACATTGAGCTACTTGAGGTTTTCTATGCACATACTATCTCGCCTATTTGCATTGCGGTCGTGTTCTGCATTGTTATGGTGTGGTTTATTGCAAGTACTAGCAACTGGATTTTAGGCGTTATTGCACTTGTCTCTTACCTGATAGTTGGCGTGGCAATTCCACTTGCTATGTCTAAACGTTCCGAGCAGGACTCTGCTGAGGCAAGAGATCTTGCTGGTAAGCTCTCAACGGTTACCCTTGATAACCTGCGTGGACTTGACGAGATTCTGCAATATAACACTGGCGCACAGATGATTGAGGAAACAAGTCAACTAGCTGACCAGTTAAGTGACAGACAACAGGCAGTTAAGAAGGCATTTGGTGTCAACGATGCCGTCACCTCAACGATTATTTTGCTCTCCGGTCTTGTTATGTTCTTTAGCTCGTTTTATCTGGCTTATAACCAGCAGATTCTTATGAACGAAGCCTTTATTGTCACTATTGCATTGATGAGCTCGTTTGGTCCTGTTGTGGCTTTGGCAGCTCTGGGCACAACGCTTACCAGTACGTTTGCGGCAGGCAATCGCGTTCTAGATATTCTGGACGAGAAACCCCTGGTTGAAGATGTAGAGGGTAAAAAAGATATCTCCTATGAGGGCGTTCGTGTTTCTAAGCTTTCATTTGCGTACGATGACGAACAGATTTTGGACAACATCTCCGTTGATGTTCCTACTGAAAAGATTGTGGGAATTGTAGGAAAGAGCGGCTCAGGCAAGTCTACACTGCTTAAACTTTTGATGCGTTTCTGGCCAGCAACGCCTGGAGCTATTGAGATTTCTGGAACTCCTTTGGAGCAGATTAACACCTCTAACCTGCGAGATCTTGAGAGCTATATGACGCAGGATACGCATCTTTACCATGATTCCATCAAGAACAACCTGCGCATTGCAAAGCTTGACGCAACAGATGAAGAGATTATTGAGGCATGCAAGAAGGCTTCTATTCACGAGTACATCTCTACGCTGCCTCAGGGCTACGATACGCCTGTTGCAGAGCTTGGTGACTCGCTTTCTGGTGGAGAACGACAGCGTATTGGCCTTGCTCGCGCGTTCTTGCATGACGCACCGCTCATGTTACTTGACGAGCCAACCAGTAATCTGGACAGCTTGAACGAAGCAATTATCTTACGCTCACTTGATAAAGAGACCGAGCATAAATCCGTGGTTCTTGTCTCTCACAGAGCTTCTACCATGGGAATTGCAGATGTTGTTTACACCGTTGATGGGGGACGTGTGAGCTGATGACACCTGAAGAAATTGAACGGAAGCGCCAAAAAGAAAAGGATCTCTTCTCGCTCATGATTCGCTTCTATTGCGAGAAGTACCACCACACCAAAGCTCATGAGCCTCTGTGCGACGAGTGTGCTGAGCTTGAGAAGTATGCGCATACGCGTGTGGACCGCTGTCCTCACAGTGAGACAAAGACGTTTTGCTCAAAATGCAAATCGCATTGCTATAGCAAAGAGATGCGCGCTCGCGTCAAAGAAGTTATGCGGACTACTGGCCCTCGACTTTTGCTGCACCATCCAATTCTTGTCATCAAGCATGCGTTGCAGTAATTAAGTGCTGGTAGACGACAAAGGTTTGCTCTGCACAGGTCTTAGGCTCGCGCTAATAAAGTCTGCAACACCACGGTTTTCTTGCGACTCCACGGTCTTCTCGCCACAAAAACGAGAAGACCGCATTTTTTGAATCTTTTTCATTTGAAACATAACTGTTAACTCTGAGAATTACGTATTTTTGACGCGGCGCGGTAGGTTTACAGTGACCTCTCGCTTTACAGAAGGAGGTACTGCGTTGATTAAATCAAAGAAAGCGTCATTTATTTTTAAGCTGTTTATTGCTGTGATTGGCACCTTTGTGCTGTGTGATTCGGCGGGCGTCTTCCGAATGAACTTCCGCGTTTCTTTCTTGTACTACTTCACCAACATCTCTAATGTGCTGCTTGTTGCCTATTTCTGGGGCGCGCTGTTCCAAGCTTATAAGCATCCCGAGACCGCTCAGAAACCATGGATGCCAACGGTTAAACACACGCTTATGCTGGGCATTACCGTAACGGGCCTGGTAGCTTACTTCCTGCTTGACCACGGCGAGGTCTTTGTAAACGGCGTCTTTAAGTTCAACAATTTTATCCTGCATGATGTGACCCCAATCTGCGCCGTTTTGGACTGGCTGCTCTTTGACGAGAAGCCAACTATGAGCTTTAAAGAGCCTCTGATTTGGCCTTTGTATCCGCTCACGTATTTTGCGTACATCATTGTCTTGGTTCTGGGCTTTGGCGTGCAGATTAAAGAGAAGTCTCGCTGGCCTTATGGATTTATGGACTTTGACAAGCTGGGAGTTCCAACGGTTGCTCTGACCATCGTGATTTTGATTGTTATCTTTGTCGCCCTGGGTTACCTCTACGTCGTCATTGATAAGAAGCTTGGCGAGAAGATCAAGAAGGCTGAAAACTAAACGGACTGCATAGCCAAAGCGAGGTTAAAACCTTAAGCGATTGCACAGCGCTCGACACTGAACTGCCTCCCATTTCTTGGACACCAGAAATAGGAGGCAGTTCAAAACACACC
>JABZGZ010000120.1 GCA_015259105.1 Atopobium sp.
GAGAGGGGATCAATAACCCTAAAGTAATAGCGCAGGATGTCATAGAGGCTTACAACGCTCTGGTCATAGGTCACATGCACTGTTTCTGCGTGATCTGTGGCTTTGACCTGCTGATAGTTGGTATCCAAGGTCTTTCCATTTGCATAGCCAACAGTGGTTGCAGTAACACCCTTAATTCTGGAGAAGTACTCTTCAAGACCCCAGAAACATCCACCTGCTAGATAAATCTCTGCCATAAAAGCCTCCTAAGGCTGAATTGCTGTTATAAAAGTTTGAAGTGACTTCGCTTTACTTCAAAGACGCCTTCTTTACTCAAAGATGATATTACCGCGCTTAAGGCGCTTCTATCTACACCAAGATAATCAGCAAGCTGTTGGCGATTGTAGGGGATATCAAACTCCGACGAACCCGCAGCTTGCGAGCGAGTGTTCAGGTACGCCATCAATTTGCCACGAATACTCTTTGGAGCAGCATCTTGAATACGACGGCTCAACATGATGTTTTTCTGCGCAATAGAAGCCATAAGGTTTCTGGTGATAATATCCACGCCACCGCAGATATCACACGTTCTGGTAGTAATCTGTCGCAGGTCAAGCAGCAGAATTGCAGACGTCTCCGTGGCAACTACCGAGGTCAAGAGTGGCACGTTTCCAAGAGCTGCATATGCCTCTCCAAACGTCTCTCCCGTATGGAAGGCTCCCATAACAGAAATATTGCCCTGTGCGTCTGATCCCTCAACATGAATAGCGCCGGAGACTACAATGCCAAACTGATGAGCTTTATCACCAGCGCATAGAATAATCTCTCCAGGTTTATACGTACGTACCACTGCACGTAAATGCTTCAGCAAAGCTTCAAGCTGCTCTGGTTTTACGCCTTTAAACACCACCGTGTTAAGCAAAAACGAAGGCTTAATATCTTGTACGTTCATCAACGCTCCAAAAAAATCCTCAACAAGAATCGTTTTGTTGTAATTACAACATACCTTATTCCACATTCCTGTAATCATGAAACCCAGAAGAGTAAATCTCTTCTCGCTATATGGTTTTATGGAGAGGAAAAATAGTGGATAACAAGATGTTCTGTTTCCAGTGCGAGCAGACTGCTGCTTGTACTGCATGTACCGGCGCTGCTGGCGTTTGTGGCAAGCCTTTTGACGTCGCATTTGCTCAGGACGAGCTCACCGGCGCTCTGGTTGGCCTTTCTCGCACTGAGCTTGCTGCTGGCAAGCGTTCTAACCGTGCAGACCAGCTGATTGTCGATGGCCTGTTCACCTGCATCACCAACGTCAACTTTGACAAGGGTGCTGTTGACGCAATTACTGCTCAGGTTCGTGACGAGAAGAACCGTCTAGCTGCAGAGGCTGGCGTAGAGCCTGTTGAGGATCTTCCTCTTGGCGGCGTTTGGTCTGACAACGAGGACATTAGGTCCCTCAAGTCCCTCATTCTCTTTGGTATTCGTGGTATGGCTGCTTATGCTTACCACGCTCGCGTTCTTGGCAAGACTGATGACGCAGTCGACGCTTTCTTTGTAAAGGCTCTTGCTGCTCTTGCTACCGAGTCCTCCGTTGACGTTTTGCTGCCTCTTACCCTTGAGGTAGGCGAGGTCAACCTCAAGTGCATGGCTCTTCTCGACAGCGCAAATACCGGCGCTTATGGCACTCCAGTTCCAACTGAGGTTCCTCTGACTATTGAGCCTGGTCCCTTCATTGTTGTTTCCGGCCACGACCTTCTTGACCTCAAGATGATCCTTGAGCAGACCGAGGGAACTGGCGTCAACGTTTACACCCACGGCGAGATGCTCCCAGCTCACGGTTATCCAGAGCTCAAGAAGTATCCACAGCTCAAGGGCAATTTTGGTACCGCATGGCAGAACCAGCAGAAGGAGTTCAAGGACATTCCAGCTCCTGTTGTCTTCACCACTAACTGCCTCATGCCACCTCGTCCTAGCTACAAGGACCGTGTCTACACTACCGAGCTTGTTGCATTCCCAGAGCTCGTTCACATTGACGAGGACGCTAACGGTAAGAAGGACTTCAGCGCTGTTATCAAGCAGGCTCAGGAGCTTGGTGGATATGCTGAGGCTCAGGAGCTTACCGGTATCAACGGTGGCCACAAGGTAACCACCGGCTTTAGCCACGGTGCCGTTCTTGGCATTGCCGATAAGATCATCGATGCTGTTAAGCAGGGCGATATCAAGCACTTCTTTGTTGTTGGCGGCTGCGACGGCGCTCGCCCTGGTCGTAACTACTACACCGAGCTTGTTGAGCAGACTCCTGCAGACTCTGTTGTCCTCACCGTTGCTTGCGGCAAGTTCCGCTTCAACGACCTTGACCTGGGCACCATTGGTGGCATCCCTCGTATTCTTGACGTTGGTCAGTGCAACGATGCATACGGCGCTGTTCAGATTGCAACCGCTCTTGCAAATGCATTTGAATGCGGCGTTAACGACCTGCCACTGAGCTTTGTTCTGTCTTGGTACGAGCAGAAGGCAGTATGCGTCCTTCTGACGCTTCTGCACCTTGGTATCAAGAACATCAAGCTTGGACCAACTCTTCCTGCATTTGTCAGCCCTAATGTCCTTAACATTCTTGTTGAGAACTACGGTATTGGCCCAATCGGCGATGCTTCCGAGGACCTTGCTCAGATGCTTGCCTAATTGGCGAGAAACCCCTCTAGTCCTTTCCTT
>JABZGZ010000121.1 GCA_015259105.1 Atopobium sp.
GTATCCACAATGCCAAAATGCAACCAAAATGGTGCCCAAGTAAAGCGTATACACACCAAAGTGGTAAAAAATGCGTTTAGTTGGGGTTTTCATTTTTCTGCATACAACGTTTGCCCAGATAAAAGTTTTTGGTGCGGTAAAAAATCGTCTTAGTTGGGGATAAATCGGCCAATTTTAAGTTTTCATCCCCAACTAAACGGGTTTTTTACCTTTTTCGGCACATAATTTTAAGGCCAAAAATTATGTATTCATGAAAATGCATTTTATTGCACAAATATGCAGAAGTCTGATTAGCAACCCAAAAGACGCACGCTATTCTTCTCAATCATGCGAGGCTCAAGGATTATCTGGATTGATGCGCCATCGTCCACCGGCCCATCTGCGTTTTCCAGGCCTGTTCCAGTAATCTTTGCAGAGACAAGGTCTGTGCCGATATCCGCACCAGCGCTACTACCAGCAGCTGCGCCCTCACCCGCACTAGCAGCGACACCCATCTCGGCGCCAACGCCAATACCTGCGCTAACATCCGTTCCGTGCTCGCCCAGACGACGAAACATGATTGAAAGCGCGGCGTCAGAAAGCTCATCAACATTTTGCTCAATCGAGGTCAGCGCTGGCTCAAACAGTGCGTCTGAAATGCTGTTATCGTATCCGACAACAGAATAGTCGCGCGGAACATGCAGACCGCGCTCGTACAGATAGCGCAACAGCCCAAGCGCAATGTTGTCTGACGTCGCAACAACAGCCGTAGCGTTCACGCGAATCAGCTGCTGAGCTGCAAGATACGCATCAGGAATGTAATAATCGCTGGTCAGCACAAGCGACTGATCCAGCTCCAGGCCCTTCTCGCCAAGTGCGCGAACGTAGCCGTTGAGGCGAGCGCAGCCGGTGTTGGAGGCGGTGTTGACCATGCATGCGATCCGGCGATGACCGTGATCTAGCAGGTATTTTGTGGCCAGGTAGCCGCCAAGCTCATTGTTGAACGTGACTTTGTCGCAGTCGAGTGCGTCGATGGTTCGGTCCACCATGACGTACGGCACGGGCAGCTGCTCCAGGTCGGCGATGAGCTGCTTTGAGGCTTCTACCTCGTCGGACGTGATGATAAAGATGCCGTCGGCGCCGCGATTGACCAGCAGTCGCACAAGGTCCGCGTCGTTTGACGTGCTGTTATCCGAGTTGGTGATGAACAACGCGTACCCGCGGCGGCGGCACTTCATCTCCAGCATTTTGGCAAACGACGAGAAAAACCGGCTCTCGATATTCGGCACGATCAGCCCCAGCGTCTGCGTATGCTGTGTGACCAGGCTTCTTGCGATCTGGTTGGGAATGTAGTGCTTGCGACGGGCAACGTCGAGGATGCGACGGCGGTTCTCGTCACTCACGCGCACCGGCCGGCCGTTCAGCACCAGCGAAACCGTGGCGGGCGACAGCCCCACCTCGCGCGCAATCGTTTTTAGGGTGACTTTTTCCGCCACGTTACCTCGCAACTTGCCCAGTTTATCGTTGTTGCTTAAGTATAATAGTCGAGAAACCCTTGCGGCTGGTCGTCCGCCAAAAGCCAGACGCTGTCTCCACACGACAACCGCACCTGGACCCCGATACCGCACGCAAGCTGCACCTGCGCCCCGGCGCTCGCACGACAACCGCATTCCGAGAGGACGCGCATGAATATCACTCCACAGGAAATCGCCGAAACCCTCGCCATGGTCAGCGAGCAAAACCTTGACCTGCGTACCATTACGATGGGCATCTCGCTCAATAGCTGCGCAGACGAGGACCTTGACCGCATGTGCCAGAAGGTTTACGACCGCATCACGCGCCAGGCCGAGCACCTGGTGTCCGTGGCCGAGGACCTGGAGCGCGAGTACGGCATCCCTATTGCCAACAAGCGCGTTTCCGTCACGCCAATCGCGCAGATTGCGGCCTGTACCTCGGCGCAGGATTTGACGCCGCTGGCTCACACGCTCGATCGCGCGGCCGAGACGCTGGGCATCGACTTTTTGGGTGGCTTCTCGGCACTGGTCCACAAGGGCCTTGGCGACGCCGACCGCCGACTCATCGCATCCATCCCCGAGGCGCTGGCCACCACGTCGCGCGTCTGTTCCTCGGTAAACGTCGCGTCCACGCGCGCGGGCATCAACATGGACGCCGTCCTGCTCATGGCCCAGACCGTGCTCGAGGCCGCTCGCCGCACCACCGACATTCAGTGCTACGGTGCCGCTAAGCTGGTCGTTTTTGCCAACATGGTGGAGGACTCCCCCTTCATGGCCGGCGCGGTCCACGGCAGCGGAGAGGCAGACGCCGTCATTAACGTGGGCGTTTCCGGCCCTGGCGTCATGGCTGCGGCCCTCGCCGAACTCCCCGACTCCGCAAATCTCATGGACGTTGCCGAGAAGATCAAGCAGACCGCATTCAAGATTACCCGTGCAGGCGAGCTGATGAGCCGCGAGGCTTCAAGGCGCCTGGGTGTCGAGAAGGGCATCGTAGACCTCAGTCTTGCGCCTACCCCAGAAGCTGGCGATTCCGTCGCTAAGATTCTGGAGCTCATCGGCGTTGGCGAATGCGGAGGTCCCGGAACTACCTGCGCACTTGCCCTGCT
>JABZGZ010000122.1 GCA_015259105.1 Atopobium sp.
CTGTAAGGCTGCTCAGGCGTGCAGGTGGGCTGAGGCCACTCTGCATGGTGAGCACAATCTGGATAAAACTCGCTCTCAAATGCAAAACCAGCCTGGGGCTTGTAAATAGCGCCGTCTTTTGCACGTGCCTCATCAAGCCAGTTGCCGGTATAAAGATGGGCGCCAGGAGCGGTAATTTGAATTTCTAGTGAGCGTCCGCTTTCTGATGTGGCGAGAAGAGCGGGGCGTAGCTGGCCATTTTCATAGTTATTAATGGCAAAGCAGTGATCATAGCCACGAGCAATTTTGAGCTGCTCATTATCAGCGTCAAGATCATTGCCAATGGTCTTAGGTGTGCGGAAATCAAAGGGAGTTCCTGCAACAGAATCTACGGTTCCCGCGGAAACCGAGTCTTCTCGCAGAGGCAGATATGAGTCTGCTTGGATAGTAAGTTGGTGACCAAGAACATCACCAGAATCATGACCGTTGAGGTTAAAGTAGACATGGTTGGTCATGTTTACAAAAGTTGCAGCATCAGTTGTGCAGGTATACGTAAGATTAAGCGTTGACTGTGCGGCTTCTTCAACAAGCGTATAGGCCGCAGTAATATGACGGTTTCCTGGCAGTCCATATTCTCCATCTACCAGGTCAATGCTAAAGGTTACCGTATTATGCGCTTCATCGATTTCTGCCTGCCAAATGCGCTTATGGATACCAGCAACAAGATCAGTGTGCAGGTTATTTTGATTGTCTGGACCGTTGTTTTTAGGAAGGTGATAGACAACTCCATTAAGCGGAATTTCTGCTTTATCTGCTCGATTAGCAGAAGGTCCAATGGAAGCGCCAAAACAAGCTGGGTTATCTAAATACAAGTCAAACAAGCCATAGCCAAGAACGACATCTGCTTGTGTGCCATAGATATCTGGTACAGAAATACCAAGAATGGTTGCACCAAAATTACTCAATTTAACTGCTGAATGAGCGCCGCGAATAGTATAGGTAAGCGCAGCAGGGGAGTTAACAAAACTATCAAAAGGTCGAACATCAATCATCGGATACCTCCGAGATACCACTCATAGTGCATTACCCCTACTATGTTAACGTACTCATAACGAACTAACAGGAAATTATTAAATTTTCAGTCAGTGGTATTTTTGCGGGGGCAAACGGTTAGAGCGCAGGTCAAAAGTCCTTCTCGCTGAACGGTTCTTTTTTTACCGTGAGCGTTTAATTTGCTGCTATATATGCAATTTTATCGCGTTATGTCAGTCTGCCTGTTAGTATGAGTACGTAAACAAGCAGATAATCGGAGGAATTCGTGACTCGCTCGCATAGTTCTAGCTCAAATAAGCGCTCTGTTTCAATGGCTGATGTTGCGCAAGTTGCTGGTGTTTCTCAGCAGACTGTTTCTCGTGTTGCTAATGGCGCGCAAAACGTTAGCAAGGCAACGCGTGAAAAAGTCCAGGCAGCAATGGAGTCTATGGGCTTTAGACCAAGCTTTGCAGGTAGATCGCTGAGGTCAGGCTCGTATCAATCGGTGGGACTTTGCCTGTACGACATTCGCGAGTTTGGTAACTTGGCCACGCTTGATGGCATTGTTTCTGCTGCTCGTGAGCACGAATATGCAATTACGATGATTGAGAAAGGCTCCGACGACGGCTTGTGCCTGCAGGATATTTCTTATCGTATGTCTAATCTTCCCGTTGACGGCATGATTATCAGTATGAGCCTTATGGCATCAGACTTTGAATCATTTGTGCCGCAGCCGGGCCTTGGAACAGTGCTTCTTACCATGCACGAGCATCCTTACTGCACAACCGTTGACTCTGATCAGTATGGTTGTTCAAAGCTTGTTATTGACCACCTCTATGAGCTCGGTCACCGCAAAATCCGTTTTGTAGCAGGCCCTTCATACTCCATTGACTCGCAATTTCGCGAGAAGGGCTGGCGAGACGCCATGTCTGAGTATGGGCTAGAGATTGTTGAGCCACTTGCTGGCGATTGGACTGCTAACAGTGGCTATGAAATTGGTAAAAAACTGCGAGAAAACCGTGATTTTACTGCGGTGTATGCGGCAAATGACCAGATGGCGCTTGGTGTCATTGCTGCATTTGAAGAGGTAGGGCTCAGTGTGCCAGATGATGTCAGTATTGTTGGTGTCGACGACTCTCTTGAAGACTATCTGCCAAACTTCTCGTTGACAACCGTTCGCTTTAACTTGCTAGAGCGTGGCCGTGTAGCTCTTGAGCATGCAATTCGTGCATCTGAGCCAGGATACGAGCCTGAGGCAATTAGGATTGCTCCTAAACTTATTGTTCGTACCACCACAGCAGCACCACAGAAGTAGAGAAGTATCTTAAAAAGTCGGGTTTCTCGCCATAATCAGCTATACTGTTCAGGCAATAGTTGATTAGAGGAGTTGTATGTCTGAGTCACCAAATAAAGAATTAGGCTGGTCAGTTCAGGTTTCCTTGGATACGCACGAGATTCGTGCAGGAGAGACGGTAACTGCTACTCCTAAGATTATTGGTGCAGATCCTGAGGGCTTCAAATTTCACTACGTATGGAGCTTGAACGACCGCTGGGATGAGGGTTTTTGGGATACCACAGAGC
>JABZGZ010000123.1 GCA_015259105.1 Atopobium sp.
TTATTGTGCAGGCGACTTTTTGGTTCAACGTTTTTGTTGCAGCTAATAAGTACAGCTCAAGCTACTTCTTGACCTCGTAGTGGCTCTTGACAGTAAACGTAATAACGTAGGTCTTACGATACGACTCTGGTGCAGAAGTAAGAATTGCACAGTCGGTCAGGTTGTAGTTAGTTGGGTGTGCAAGAGCCTGGTCAACAGTGTTGCCAATCTCTTCTGCAGACTCAAGTACCTGAGCCCTCTGAGCTGCATCGATTGTTGCTTTTCTCATCAAATCAAACTGATCGGCCGTACCCTCAATGCGAATAATGATGGGCCAGAGGCTGTCTTTATCAATCTGAGTGGTAATTTGAAGGTCTGGATACAGGCTGTTATCAAAGCTGAATCCATCAGGAATATGATAGGTGCCATAGCCGGTTGCGTTTGAATTGTTTGATGAGGAGCTTGAGGAGCTAGAAGAATCCTCTTTTTTCTCGTCTTTCTTCTCTTCTTTTTGTTCTGAAGTGGTGGATTGTGTCTGGTCTTGTTTGTTTTCTGTTTGTGAGCAGCCAGACAAAATGCCCACACTCAAGGCTGACGTTACCAGTAGTACAAAAATTGCAGTAAAGAACTTGCTCATCCTAGAGCTACGCTTCATTTGACCTCCATTAAACGGAACGTGCCAACTACCAGGAACTCACTGCGATTGTACCTAGCAAATAGCGTCATTTAACTGGGAGAATATTTCACAACATAAAATAATGTTTCATCTTTTATGCTTCCCAGAGATAACGCTTCATATCAACCTTACCGTTGTCTAGAAACTGCACGCCCTCTGCCTCAAGAAGCTCTCTCTGTGCATCTGGTCCACCAAAAGCAAAGCCAGGAGCTAGCGAGCCGTCTTTAAAGACTACTCGGTGACATGGCACGCCACCAGCAACTCCCGGACTCTGGTGCATAGCAAATCCTACATAGCGAGCCTTTCTTGGCTCCCCTATCATTCGAGCTATCTGCCCATACGTACTGACTCTGCCCTCGGGAATCTGCTTGACCACTGAAAATGCACGCTGAAAGAAGTTATCCATATCTAGCCCACTTTATCTTCACGGTTACCGGCAATTGCTTGCTCATTTTATGTTGGAATGCTATCGTATCAAAAGCAAACGGGTGGTGGCGCAGCTTGGTAGCGCACTTGACTGGGGGTCAAGGGGTCGCTGGTTCAAATCCAGTCCACCCGACCAGAATTTCTCGCCAGGAATATTCCTGGCTTTTTTATTACCTACATACCGCGAGAAACCCTATGTACAAGACGCAAAATCAAGCTGCAAAATAAAGCGGCCGGCTGCTTTGAGCAACCGACCGCGTATCTAAGGTGTGAGATTTGCTAGGCGTTAGTGCCCTCAAACTGACTCTCGTAGAGCTTGGCGTAGAAACCGCCTTTGGCCAGAAGCTCATCGTGAGTGCCTCGCTCAAGAATTGAGCCGTCCTTGAGGACAAGAATGCAATCGGCACCCTGGATGGTAGAGAGCCTGTGGGCAACAACCAGCGAAGTTCTGCCGTTCATGATGGTGTCAAACGCCTTCTGTACCAGCTGTTCTGTGCGCGTATCAATGCTTGAGGTTGCCTCGTCCAGAAGCAGGATAGGTGGATTAGCAAGCATGACGCGAGCAATACACAGAAGCTGCTGCTGACCCTGTGACAAAGATCCACCAGACTCTCCCACCATGGTGTCATAGCCCTGAGGAAGCTGCTGGATAAACTCGTGAGCCTGAGCCTTTTGAGCTGCGGCAATAATCTCTTCATCCGTGGCATCTGGTTTTGCATAACGGATGTTTTCTTTAATGCTTCCCTTAAAGAGCCACGTATCCTGCAACACCATGCCAAACTGCTCTCTGAGCGATGCTCTTGTGAGCTTTTGCGTGTTATGACCGTCTACATAAATTGCACCAGAATCAATGCTATAGAACCTCAGCAGCAGGTTAATAAGGGTAGTCTTTCCGCAGCCGGTTGGTCCAACAAGAGCAATCTTCTGACCAGGCTCTGCCTTGAATGAAATGTGACTGAGTAGCGGGTGCTTGGGATCGTAGGAGAATGCCACGTCGTCAAATTCAATGGAGCCTTGTGGGTCATTGATGACTTCAGCGTCGGCTGGATTGGGCTTGATTTCTTTTGCGTCGAGAAGGTCAAACACGCGGCGAGCACTTGCATAGGCAGTCTGAACCTGCGTAACAACTGCAGAAATAGCGTTAAAAGGCTTCATGTACTGGTTTGCGTACGAGAGGAAGCTCTGAACCTGACCAATGGTGAGCGGAGAAGGAACTCCCGTCAGAACGCAAATGCAACCAAGAGCAGCTACCAGTGCGTAAATGAAGTTATTTACCAGACGCGTAGAGGGGTTAGAA
>JABZGZ010000124.1 GCA_015259105.1 Atopobium sp.
TACCTGATGGACCGCCAGTAATGAGATTCTCAACACTCATGCCACAACCAAGAGCAAAGCCAACAACAGCAATACAGGGGTTAATACCAGGAACCAAAAGTCCCCTGATAAAAGGACTAAGGTTACCAAGAACAACACCAAGGACCAGAGGAAGCAGTGTACCGATAAGCGCGGTAGGAGAAATTGCTGCAACGCCTGCTGCACCAAGAGCAATCATGGTAACTGCAGGACCAGCAACAAGGGACAAAACTGCAGCCGCTCCCTGTTCATCAGGAGTTCCGTACTCAGCAGTAATACCAATGTACAAAGCAACATTGCAGAAGGTAATACCCCCAATGATGGAAAGTGCATTAAGACCAAAGAAGTTATCGTTCATAAATTTGGCCACAAAGAGACCAAAGGCAATAGCAATAGCGAGCTTAGGAATAAGAATGGTCAGACCAGTCTTCAAAACCTTGGGAACCGTCTTAAGATCAATGGAGGCGCCAACAAACAGCAAAACAATGCCAACAATTGCAGGAGCTCCCTTAGCAACAGCAGTGGTAAAGCTACCAATTTCTAGAACCTGAGGAACAAATGAATGAAGAAGTAGGCCCACAGAAAGTGGATACAGCATAATATCGCCGGGGAACCTGGGAACGCCAATTTTACGAGTTGCTTTTTGCTGTTCAGCTGCCATTATCAGCTCCTTTGCCCTAGTCGGTCAAAAAATAGTTGACCTACTTTATCAGCAGGAAGAAACATTTTTAAAAAGTACTGTACAAATTAACAATTTGGCTACAAACGCGAGAAGACCTTACAAACTGCAAGGTCTTCTCGCGAAATGGGTGTATTGAGCTGTAAAGACGGACTAAGCCCAGAACTTAGATTTTGCCGCCCTCGACGACCATAGTATTTGGATCTACCTCGTCGCCGTAAATTGGAGCAAGTGTCTCTTCATAAGCCTTGTGGAAGAAGTTCTCCTCTGCAAGAGGACCGGTAATCTCGTTGTTGATAAACTCCAACAGCGAAGAGTTGCCCTTGTGAACTGCAGCGGCAATAGTATCGGAGTCGCCCAGGTCATCAATGCCAACAACAAAGCCAGGGTTAGACTTGATCCATGCAAGTACCTCGGTATTATCGGTTGAGAAAGCATCGCCGCGGCCGTCGAGCAGTGCGTTATACGCATCAGCATAGCTATCAAATTTGACCAGCTCAACTTTAGGCGCGTTCTTAGCAAACCAAACCTCGGCTGTGGTTCCCTTAGAAACAATAAGCTTCTTGCCATCAAGCTGTGAAACGTCTGTAATTGGTGCAGAGGATGGAGAAACAACGCCCAGCTTGATCTTCATGTATGGCAAGGAGAAATCAACCTTCTCTTTACGGTCATCAGTTACCGTAAAGTTTGCCAACATGATATCTGCCTTATTGGACTGCAAGAAAGGTACGCGGTTCTGTCCGTCAGTGGCAATGTAGTTGATCTTGACGCCCATATCCTTTGCAAGGCGCTCTGCAAAAACAATGTCGTAACCAGCGTAATTACCGTTTGCATCAACGTAACCAAAAGGAGCTTTATCACTGAAGACACCGATATTTACCGTACCTGCCTTCTTGATGTCATCAAGGGTTCTAAACTTTGAGTCTGTATCAGAAGATCCACCCTGAGCTCCGTCAGAATCCTTTTTCTTGCAAGCTGCCAAAAGAGCTGCAGCAGAAAGTGCGCTTGCACCAAGGAAAGCACGGCGAGAAAGAGAAGCGGAAGTATTTTCAAAGAAGTTCATTTCAAATCCTAACAAGTTGTATCAATTACTACATCATCTACGTGCAAAAACACGTTGTTTACTTATGTACACGTTCAAATTCAAAGGTACGCAAAAACTCTTGTGCCCTCTCTGTTTTAGGTGCCGAGAAAAACTCTTGTGCGTCGGACGACTCTTCTACGATGTGTCCCTGATCAATCAAGATGACTCGATCAGCAACTGCTTGAGCAAAGCGCATCTCGTGAGTTACCACCAGCATGGTCATTCCCTGCTCTGCTAGCTCCATAACTACCTGCAAAACCTCGTGAACCATCTCGGGGTCAAGAGCTGCAGTAATCTCGTCCAGCAAAAGCACCTCAGGATTAGTCATCAGAGCACGTACGATGGCCACACGCTGCTTTTGACCGCCAGAAAGCGCTGATGGATAAGCGTCCTTCTTCTCCCACAGCCCTACTCGACGCAGCAGCTCTTCTGCCTGACTTAAAACCTCAGCCTCTGAGCGCTTCTGCACTACCAGAGGAGCCAGAGTTACGTTTTTCAAAACCGTCATGTTGGGGAACAAGTCATAGCTCTGAAAAACCATACC
>JABZGZ010000125.1 GCA_015259105.1 Atopobium sp.
ATCTCGTAGAGGCCGCGACGGGAATCTACCAGGGAAGTCTTACCGGAAGCAACGTCTCCCGCAAGGTTGGTCAGGGCCAGGAGCTCGACGGTTACGTGCTCAAGCAGGTGCGCAACCTCGGTGTCCTTGGCAACAAGGCCAAAGCGAGCGTCGGCGTCACCCAAGCACAGGTGCTCGGAAAGACCTGGCAAAAGCTCAAGTACGCGCTCAGTTGCCTCAGCATTTTCCGAGGTCAAACGTGGCGCTTTGGCCGAAAACTCAACAGTAGCGGTCAAGTTTTTAGGTCCTACCACAACTTTTTTGATAGAAATCAACTGCGCCATTTCAACCTCTTTCTATTGGTTCACTCTATTGTAATCATTCTTTTAGTTATTCATTTTCTGATATGTCAGAGTTTTCGCCAGCTGGCTCAGATTCACCGTCTACCTGTGGTTCTGGGGCAATTACACGCAACAAAGATAGTCGGCGACGACGCATCGACTGCACACGGAACACGTAGCCATCCTTCTCAAAAACCTCACCTGGACGAGGCAGATGATTTGCCAAATCCAGCACAAAGCCCGCGATAGTCTCATACTCCTCGGATTCCCCAACCGGCCATCCAAGTTCAGCTGCATCATTAAGCGAGAAACGACCATCTACCAGCCACTCTCTATCAGAGAGCTGCGTCAGGTACTTGTTGTCCGGATCAAACTCATCCTCAATCTCGCCGACAATCTCCTCAACGATGTCCTCAACGGTAATGACACCCGCAGTTCCGCCGTACTCGTCAACAACAATGACCATCTGATCGCGGCTTGTCTGCATCTCGGTGAGTAGTGGAATGATGTCTTTGGTATCGGGTACGTAGTCAGCGGAACGCACGAAGCGCGCGATCTTCTCGTCACTATCGTGCTGGTCAAGCGCCGGCTCCAGCAAATCTTTGATGTGAGCGATGCCCACGATGCGATCGATATTCTCGTGGTAGATAGGGATGCGCGAGAAGCCCGTCTGGCGCATGACGCGCAGGACCTCGGCGATAGTTGCGGTGTCTTCCATGGCGGTCATGTCAACGCGCGGGACCATTACCTCACGGACAACGGTGTCGCCCATCTCGATGACCTCGTGGATCATGGATTTTTCTTCTTCAGAGAGGTCCTCGGAATCCTTGACGATGTAGCGGAGCTCTTCCTCGGTGACCTCTTGATGATCGTTGGTGGTGTCAATGCCTATCAGCGTGGTAACCGCATCTGCCGAGGCAGACGTGATGAACACGAGCGGACGCACAATCTGCATGAACGCCTTCATAGGGCCGACGACTGCTTTGGCCACTGCCTCGGAGTTTGCTAGGCCGATGCTCTTTGGAACCAGTTCGCCGATGACCACGGAAAAGAAGGAAACAATCAGCGTAATAGCCACGACAGCTAAAGGAAGCGCCAGGTCAGCGTGGACGCCAATGCTAATAAGCCAAGTGCCAAATGGCGCGGAAAGGCTTGTTGCAGCAAATGCTGAGGACGCAAAACCTACCAGGGTAATTGCGACCTGGATTGTTGCGAGGAAATATCCGCGATCAGTGGCAATGTCAATGACAGCAAGGGCTCTTGGATCGCCCTCGTCCACGTCCGCCTCAAGTGCCGCGCGACGAGAGCTAACAATGGCCATCTCGGCCGCAGAAAAAAAGCCGTTTACCAGGGTAAGCAGCAGAGTTATTCCAATACTTAACGCAATGTCCATCGAGTGTATGGGCACCTACCTCTTCGAAGTTACTTTTTGTACAGACTATTGTACTCTAACGCGCTCTACCTTGTAGTCTGCAGGAATTTGACACAGTCTCGCCATGAAACGCTGGGAGGCTGACGGTGTCGGAAGCGGCGGCGTGATGACGCGGACGGCTCCGCGAGGTGATAGTGTCAACTAAGCGCGAGTTACACGGTTCGGCTGACAGAAACGCGGCGTGATGACGTCAACTATACGAGCAACACGATTTTCCCGCGATGCGAATCGCTTTTCTGCGGTTCAAACCGCAATTTTGATGTCATGCTTCTCTATTTTTCTGCGTTAATTCTGACTAACAAGCAGTTCTCAATATTTGATACAGAATTTTGAATAACTTGCTCAATTAATTCATTGCCATGAATACGTAACTTTCACGCCAAAAATTATGTGCCGAAAAAGGTAAAAAACCCGTTTAGTTGGAGATCAAAACTTAAAATTGGCCGATTTATCTCCAACTAAGACGATTTTTTACCGCCATAAAAACTTTTATCTGGGCAAACGCTATATACAAAAACCTGTATTCTCCAACTAAACGCATTTTTTAC
>JABZGZ010000126.1 GCA_015259105.1 Atopobium sp.
GGTCTGGGTATTTGGCCTTCTGAGGGTGTTGTGTACGCGCCAGTTTCGGGCACTATTACCGCAACTACTCCAACTGTTCACGCATTTGGAATTACGGCCGATTCTGGAGAAGAGGTTTTGATTCACGTGGGCGTTGATACCGTTGAGATGAGGGGCGACGGCTTTACCGCTCTTGTTGAGCAGGATCAGCGCGTTGAGGTTGGTCAGCCACTGATGACGTTTGACCTGGATAAGGTTAAGGACGCAGGTCATCCTGAGGTAGTCATTCTCGCCATCACTAACTCTAGCGAGTACAGCAGCGTAGAGATTCTTGCCTCTGCAGACCAGCTGGTTTCTGCTGGCGAGAAGGTCTGTGTGCTCGCATAACTGCGGCACTGCAGTTGCTCCATGTCTGACACATCCTACAAGACACTCAAGCTGGACTTTGTTGCGGAAGGTCTTTTTGAAGACAGAAAAAGCCGCTTCATAGCCCAGCTTTGTCATGTAGAGACAGAGCCAGAAGCGCAAGAGTTTCTCGCCACGGAAAGAGCAAAGCACTACAACGCCCGCCATAACGTGCCTGCGTGGATCTTGGAGGACGGAACGGAGCGCGCCTCCGACGACGGAGAGCCTTCTAGAACGGCGGGAATGCCGGTGCTGGAGGTATTGCGCGGCGCGGGGCTTAAGAACGTCTGCTGCGTTGTCACGCGCTACTTTGGCGGAACGCTTTTGGGGCCTGGCGGACTTGTTCGTGCGTATACGGCAGCAACTCAAGAGGCTTTGGCTGCTGCTGAGGAAGCATCTGCTGTTCAGGAAATGCTGCAGGTTGTGAGGGTGGAGTTGTCGGCCCCGTATAACCTGTATGAGCAGATTCAACGCCTGGTCTCAGATACCGGCGGCAAGGTTATAACGGCAGAGTTTGGAGCGGATGTTTTTCTCGCCATAGACTTTAGGTGCGGAGAAGAAGCGGCGTTTACGGATGCACTGACAGAGCTCAGCGCTGGAAAGATTACAGCCGAGGTCTCCGCGGCGCGTTTTGATCTGTTTTAGTTGGTTTAATAAACTTACTCGATGCTTATAAGAAATTGTTTTCCTAGTTAGATGTCATATTTTTCTTGACATTTATTCGGGGGGGGTATTTTCAAAGCATGAGATGAAGAACTAATTAATGTAATTTAAGTAGGAGGTATGATGAAAAACAGCTCTAAAAATACTGGTAATAAAAGTAAAGTATTTGTATATCGATATTATTTAATTGCAGCAATATTATTCATTACTGCAATTAGTTGGACAATGATTCAAAGTAGTGGCTGTTCAAAAGCTTCTTCTTATCAATCAAAGTCTGATAGTACTAGACATACATCTGTCGTTACTGATACACAGTCAAACAAACAGCAGGAAACAAATACAAATTCAAAATCAAATAAAGAAGAAAATACTGAACAAAAATCAGATGAAACAACAGACGTTTTCAATCCTCAAGATGTATCGGATCAGACTATCCAATCAATTCAGACGTATGATGATTATCTAAAAATGTATTACAAAATTATTGAGAATTATTTTTCTGATTATGAGACAGTGGTAAAAGGTACAGTTTTGTACGATGAGACTACTTTTCAAAAAATGAAGGAATCAATTGAACAAGCGTACGATAGTCAAGTGAATCAGTACGATGCTATTAGAAATAAAAAAATTATCGGAAAAGATAAACTTGTTAAATATTTAATTGAATATAGAGATAGTCTCCAAGAGACAATTGATACATTGAAAAAATCTCTTCAATAAAAAGATATTTAAGTTTTAGTTTAACAATAAAGAGGATATAACCAAGGGTTATATCCTCTTTATAATAAAGGTCACACTATATGGACGTACCTTACTTGCGGTTACGGCCACCAAGGGAGTAGCCAAGGTTCTCCCAGAAATCAATCTGGACATCTTCGCCCTCGTCCCAAACCTTGAGCAGGTCCTCTGGAACGTACTGACGACGAACATCAGCCTCGCCACCGTAGAGGCGGAACCAGTCTGCGCTCATGATGAGGTAGCCGTCCTTACCGGAGTCCTTACCCCAGCTGTTCTCAATGCGCCACTGCTTAGCCTTGCCGTCCTTATCAAGCTCAACGCCCTGGAAGGTCATTGCGTGAGTAAGGGAAGTCTCATAGTTCTCAATCATTGAGGCACGATCCATGTCAAAATCAACGCCAAAGAGGCCGTTGTAATCCATGGTGTCGGTTGAGAGAACGTAGTTGAAGTCCTCATTGTGGCGAGGGAACTCCTGCATAACGTCGCAGGCCATGCAGACAGGGTT
>JABZGZ010000127.1 GCA_015259105.1 Atopobium sp.
CTAGTGGTTTAACCGCGGCATTAATGCTGTTTTGGCATGTCCGACCGCCATCAACAAGCTTCCCGTTGTATTTGACCTGACAGATGGCGTGGTAAGCGCGTCTATGCCTAATCAGCGCCACCTTGTCCAAGACTACGACCTGGGTATTTCCAAGCTGCACTTTGAGCTTGCTGCCGACCTCAAGGGTACGTGGGAACGGGGGCAACCTGGTAGATTTATCGTTTCCGAGTAGCACGCTCGCCGAGCAACGCTCAGCTTGTAGCGCTCCCCAGTCCACCACATCTCCCAGCTCAACGATACACCAATCACAAGAAAGGACCTCACATGGCCTGTTCCGCACAGCACGTTGCAAACAAAGTTCTCTCGTCCTACCAATGGAGACTTGCAACCAAAAAGTATGACCCAACCAAAAACGTCTCTGACGAGGACCTTGAAGTAATCCTTGAGGCTGGTCGTCTGGCACCTAGCTCCTACGGCCTGGAGCCTTGGCGCTTCCTGGTTGTTAATCTGCGAGAGGATCAGGCTTCTGAGCAGTCACTTCGCCTTAAAGAGAAACTTTACGAGCCATGCTATGGAGCTCGCGCATCCCTTAATGGTGCTCATTACCTGGTTATTCTTCTTGCTCGCAAAGGCCTTAACGCAGAGTCTGCTTACGTCAAGCACATGATGCACGACATCAAGCAGCTTCCTGCAGACTTTGAGCCAACCTATGCAGCTGCTTTCAAAAACTTCCAGGAGAACATGTTTAACCTGGTAGACAACGAGCGTGCGACCTTTGACTGGGCTTGCAAGCAGACCTACATTGCGCTTTCAAACATGCTTACCATGGCCGCTATGATTGGTGTCGATAGCTGCCCAATCGAGGGCTTTAACCGCGAAGCTGTCGATAAGATTTTGGAAGAAGAAGGTCTTCTCGACGGCGGCCAGTACAACGACTTTGGCGTTTCCTGCATGCTTAGCCTGGGCTATCGTGACATGGATCCTGTCCAGAAACGTCGCCAACCAGCTGAGGATGTTATCGTCAAGCTATAAAGCGTTGTTACATTAACTTTTGAGCTGCCTCCTATTTCTCAACACCGAGGAATAGGAGGCAGTCTTTTTTAGCAGGGGATTCTTTAACGAGCGGAGAAGTTTTTGCTGAGCAGGAAACTTACTGCTTGTGCGAAACTCGGTCACACATAGCTTGATCGCATACCATTTTGACGCCAACTGGCCTTTTTTGGTGCGAAATGACTTTCTCTGATCCAAAAATGGCCCATTTCGGTGCGAAGTGGTAAAAAATGCGTTTAGTTGGAGTATGCAGGATTAATAAATTTCTATGCAAACGATTTACCAGCACTTTTAGTTAGACAAATTTTACGTATGCATTCACATTATTTCTGAACTGCTTAAACGTAAATGCCAAAATGGCAAAACCAAAAATTTATTTCCAACTAAACGGGTTTTTTACCCAAAACAGCGCCCTCTAAAGGTCATATCAATTTCTTGATTAGTTTTTGTGCATATTAGGCAGTCTTTATGCACGCTGAGGTGTTTTCGAGCGCCCGCGTGCGCCTCGTGCACCCCGTGCGACCAACGCGCTCCGGCGCGCCATACTTGCCACCGCGTAACCACGGCGCATATGGCGCGCTCGCACGAGCAGCTCAACCTACAGAAAATACCTAACTACCTGCGGATGAACCTAAAGCCGCGGCCAGAGTGGATGTACGGCAAGAATGCTCGGTCTTCTTCGCAGATGTTTCCTGCGACGTTATCGCGAGCATCAAGCTCCAAAAGGCCTCGAGCAATCGAAAGTTCCCCTGCATAGCGACCATATGCTTTACTGCTCACCAAAATGGCGCCAGTAGCAACAGTTTCCCAGGTAGAAGGCTTCGCGTCGTATACCGGAGCGTCTTTCCAGAGTCTGGACTCCTGTGAACGGATAATGTACGAGCTGGAATCAGGTCGATCGGTCTGCAAGCGATCATACAGATACTCAAAATCAGGCTTGAGCTCCGTCTTAAGCTCAATGCAGTTTCGCTCAAGCTGGCCGATACGCTTCCACGTAGCCTCAGTAACATCTGGGTCGCCAATAAGCACCACGTCAGAGTCTGCGTCGTAAAGAGCAAGCATTGCCTGAATAAGCGCATCACCCGAAAGTCCACGGTGTTCCTCGACCGTTGGCAGTCCCTCGTAG
>JABZGZ010000128.1 GCA_015259105.1 Atopobium sp.
CGTGAGCCGCGCTGAGCGTGAGCGCACGAAGCAGATTTACCGCGAGCTTCAGAACGTCAAGAACCGCGGCGGACGCATCATCAACACGGGAACACCCTGGCACAAAGACGACGCGTTCACGATCATGCCACCCGCTGAGAAGTGGCCATGGGATACCACGGGGCTCGTGAGTGTGGACGTGGCCACGGAACTGAAGGCGTCGATGACGCACTCACTCTTCGCGGCGAACTACGAACTCCGCCACGTAGCAGAGGAGGGCGTGGTCTTTGAGGGCGACTGTAAAACCTTCAAAGACGAGAGCCTTCTTTTCGACGGCATCATGCACGTGGACGCGGCCTATGGCGGTTCAGACGGTACGGCAATCACGTGTATCAAGTGGATGGGCGATAAAGCTTACGTCCACGGTGAACTGTACCGCGAGACGCACGTCGATAAGTGCATGGCGCGCATCTTAGAGCTTCACCGCGAGCTGAGACTTGGCACGGTCTACATGGAGAAGAACGCGGACAAAGGCTACGTGGCAGACAAGCTCGACGGGTACGGGTTGCCCGTCCATACATACTCAGAGACCGCAAACAAGTTCATCAAGATTGCGACGTACGGTCGCGGCACTTGGTCCAAGTTGTCCAGGCTTGAGAGTGTCCGCGAAGCCAGCGTCGATTACTGGAACGAAGTCATGGACTTCACAGAGGGAGCAGAGCACGATGACGCGCCTGATTCTCTCTCATGCGCTATTCGCTTGCACGACAATGCGCCAACCATTCGACTATTTAGAGGAGGCATTTAGTGAGTGCTGACGTTAAGGGAGCAAACGCTTCCACGTTTGAACCGAGGGGCGGCTACCGCCTACCAAAGGACACACAGATGACCGCGGAGCTTCTTGGCAAGCTTTTGGTGGACTACCGCGCAAAGCAGGTTAACCGCTTGGCCAGCCTTCGCAAAGCATACGAGGGTGACCACGACATTCTGCATCAAAAGGAAAAGGCAGAATACAAGCCAGACAACAGGCTCGTGGCCAACTTCGCCAAACAGATCGTGGACTCTATGGTCGGCTACTTCTTGGGCGTTCCCATTCGCACTACCGCTGACGATGAAGCGTTTGCGGAGTATTTGGACGTGTGGAGCGCGGTCAATGACTCTGACGACCTAGACGCAGAGCTTTCCAAGCTTGCCGACATCTATGGCGCAGGATATGAGTTGATGTGGCGCGACGAAGAAGCCTTCGCGCGTTCTTGCTCCGTGACACCAATGAATTGCTTCGTTGTTCGCGATGATACGGTAGAGAATGACATCATCTACGCGGTGCGCTTCTGGTTGGACGATAACCTTTTCGACAATGCGCGCGACACGCTCCGTGGCACGCTCTACGATTCCATGTTCGAGATGCCGTTTGTGATGGATGGCTCGAAGGTCATCTTCGGTGAGCCCGTTATCCACGGCTTTGACGATGTCCCTGTGGTTGAGTATGTAGACAATGAGGAGCGCCTTGGCTTGTTCGAGGGCGTCATGTCACTCATTAACGCGTACAACAAGGCAATCTCCGAGAAGGCCAACGATGTCGAGTATTACGCGGACGCCTATCTGAAGATTCTCGGCGCACGCCTGGATGACCAGACGCTGCAGAGCCTGAGAGACTCGCGCATCATCAACCTGGACTCCAGGGACGCGGCAAACGTCATCGTTGAGTTTCTGTCCAAGCCTGACGCAGACGGCACGCAGGAAAACTTCATTGATCGCGTGGAGCGTCTTATCTTCGTTCTGTCGATGGTTTCAGACCTCTCGAGCGAGAAGTTCGATACCAGCTCCGGTATTGCTATTAAGTACCGCCTGCAGGCTATGAGTGATATCGCCGTAGTAAAGCAGAGGAAGTTCCGCCGTTCGCTGTCAAGGCGCTGGAAGCTGCTCTGTAATTACGCAGGGAACACACGCCTGGACGCCAAGGCATGGACGACCGTCCGAGCCACCTTCACGCGCAACCTGCCATCGAATCTGCTTGAAGAGGCTCAGATTGCTGGCAACCTCTCCGGCATTACGTCCGAGGAGACGCAGCTCTCCGTTCTGTCGTGCGTTGATTCGCCACAGGCTGAGATGCAGCGCATGGCCGATGAACGCGCCGAGCAGGCCGCGCAGATGGTTCCAGACCGTACAGACGAAAACAATA
>JABZGZ010000129.1 GCA_015259105.1 Atopobium sp.
GGCGGAGCTGCTCATGAGCATGTGTCCTGCAACTACGGTGAAGACGATCCAACCGAGACCGAAAGATAGGAGCGTCTCACTCCAGTGTTGAGATCCATAGTGGGTGGAAGCAACTGCATCAAACGCGATGAGCATGGTGGCTGCAAATCCTGCACCCAATACTCGGATCAGTAATGCTCGCCAGAGCGGTGGCTCCCATGTTGATGGCCGATCAATGACAAAAAGCAGCAGCCCGGCGAAAGGTGCAAGCCACAATGGAGTGTTCACCGGGGCGACTTCAGCAGTGAAGAGCAGAGAACCGGGCACTATCGCGAAGCCGAGGATGAGCCCTACCCAATACACGTAGGTCCGAACGAATAGTTTTAAAGACTCCACCACTCACACCTCTCATGGACTTCAGCACCGAAACTATAACGATTCTACGGCGGGGAGGCGACTCATGGCCAGTCACACTTCAAAACCTGCTGTCTCTTTTCAATTAAAGAAATTATTAGCTGACCTACAATCGTACCAGCGATAATAGCTACAAGAAGACCAACAAAACTAATTGTAATCATCTTGACCTCCACGTATACTTAAAGATACACCTCGCGGGGTAGCTGCCTTTGCAGCTACCCTTTGAGACTGTCTAGGACTTCTTAAAATGCTTACCTGGCCTTTGAGAAGGCCTTTTTCTTTGCAAGCGTTGAATAACAAAATACTTATTACGTTTGCTAAGACAGTAACAGTATTTGAGCCACCGATTCTTTTGCAAAATTAGGCAAATCCACAGATTCTTTGCAGAAATCAGGCGCCCGCTCGTTTTCCCGCCGCCCTCGCACTGAGCGTGCACCCGCCCACCTGGCGAGAAACCCCGTCTACTAGCAGCGCTTTCGCACAAGAAACCCGGCATCCACACGAAATGAATGCCGGGTTGAAATCGCTTACAACCTGTACGCGCCTTACTTGTACTCGTAGAAGCCCTTACCAGCAGCAACGCCGGTCTCGCCCTTGTCAATCTTCTCTTTCAGCTGGGCAACAATGCGACCCTGTACGGACTCAGGATCCTTAGCTGCAGGATTCATCAGAGCAACGTTGTATGCGGTGACCAGGCCAATGATGTCCAGAATCTGGAACGGACCCTTTGGCGAACCGGTGCCAATGCGCCAAGCCCTGTCGATGTCCTCGACGTCGCCGACGCCGTTAGCCCAGAGCTGCTCAGCGGAGACCAGAAGAGGTACCAGCATAGAGTTCAGCAGGTAGCCAGGCTGCTCCTTCAGAACTTTGACCGGAATCATACGGATGCTTGCCGCAAAAGCGACGACCATGTCAAAGTTCTCCTGAGCGGTACCTGCGTGACCCATGACCTCGCCGATTGGGTTACGCCAAATCTCGTTAGCAAAGTGGAGAGCCAGGTACTTCTCTGGGCGACCAGTAGCTGCAGCAAACATGCTTGGAATCATGGTTGAGCTGTTGGTTGCCACAATAGTCTTCTCGGGCAGGTGCTTGGCCAGCTCGGTGTAGAACTCAATCTTCTGCTCTGGATTCTCAGCGACAGACTCGATGACAAAGTCAGCGTCACCAAAAGCCTCGTCCCAATCGGAAGTGAGCTTGAGGTTGCTATATGCGCGCTCTACCTGCTCCTTCAGCTGGTCGAGTTTCTCTGGAGTAATCTCGTCCTGAGCGATGAGGCCGTACGCGTACGCCTTAGGATCGGTCTTCATAGCCTCCAGGGTGTTCAGATACACCTCTCTGAGGTGCTCAATCTTTGGACGAGCGCGCTCAATCGAAGCCTCGGACCTCAGCCAAATGGTGGTCTCGTAGCCGCGATACGCGGTCTGGAATGCAATCTGGCTGCCCAAAACGCCGCCGCCAGCAACTACAACTTTCTTAACCTGCGAAATGTCCATAGGACGTTCCTTTCTACAAGCGTGGCGAGAAGTGCCGCGCGATTTATCTACCGTCCCTATACCCCAGAAACTCTCCGTCAAACATTCGTTCGGAAACTTTTCAACTTTCATTCAATTCCTACAAATCACCCCTTGGCGAGAAACCACATCTATCCCTCACACTTCTTGGGTAGAATAGAGACGTGCAATAAGCAGCTGGTTTTAGCGTAGCTCAGCGGCTGCAATTCAAAAAACACCAGGT
>JABZGZ010000012.1 GCA_015259105.1 Atopobium sp.
AGCAAAATACTTTGCCGGAACAATCCCCGCTTCATCGCAAAGAAAGCGAGCAAAGCGTAGGTTTCCGCAACCAATATCAAGTACAGCGGGTTTCTCGCCAGATAAAAGCTGAGGCATGGCGTCTAGGCACCGTTGCCATCCCTGCCAAGGCATCTGACGCGTTGTCGAGAAACTCTGAGCCTGCTGAGCATAAAACTCAGAGGTAATACAGGTTAGCTGCTCAGCCGTAGATACGCTGATAGATTGCGTATGTGTTCTGTTTGAAGAAGTATCCATACAGAGATTTTACGTCACCGTCATACTCCTAAAGGTCAGAAGCTCACCTTATTGCCTATACTGTTTGTATGGATGAACTCATTTTGGACATATTGAAGCAGCTCAGAGATAGCTCACAAGGTGCTCTTGATACGCATCAGCTTGAGATGCTCATTAACTCGCACAACAGCGGAATTGACTCTAGCGCCCTCAGTACAGAGCGCGAGAAACTCATTCCTAAACGAGCAATTCTCCCCTATTTTTTGCAGGTCAAGCAGAACAATGATGAGCTGTGGCAATCGTGGAATGTAACGCCTGAGCTGGAAGAAAGGTTTATCCGCTCTGTGCGTATGAAACCTCGTCGCACCGCTTCTGGCGTGGCTACCATTACCGTGATTACCAGGCCGCATACCTGCTCAAGTAATTGCATTTATTGTCCGTGTGATCTGCGTATGCCTAAGAGCTATCTTGCTAACGAGCCTGCTTGTCAGCGCGCTGAACTAACGTTTTTTGATCCATACGTGCAGGTTGCAGCTCGTCTTCAAGCGCTTCATCAGATGGGTCACTCAACCGACAAAGTAGAGCTTATAGTGCTCGGTGGCACCTGGAACGATTATCCAGAGAGCTACCAATACTGGTTTATCAAGGAGCTTTTCCGTGCGCTTAATGAGTGGCCAAACTCTCCTAGCCACATCCAGGAGCGCCTGAATTGGTACACCTCGTTTGGCTTGCAGAACTCTGAAGAAGCACTTTCTTCTTTTGTTGCTGAACAGCAGGCGGCAGTCTTTGATGACACTGCCACGTATAACCAGGCTTTTCATAAGCTCTACGACACCAGCCAGCCTCACCAAAGCGCATGGTCACAGATGCAGAGTACCTATGATGAGCTGGTAGAACAACAACACGTTAATGAAACAGCTGCTGCTCGCGTGGTTGGCCTTGTAATAGAAACCAGACCTGACACTATTACGCCGGATAACCTACGCATGTTTAGGCAGCTTGGGTGCACCAAAATTCAAATTGGCATTCAGAGCACACGCCAAGAAATCCTTGACGCAAACCAGCGTCAGATGAGCGTTGCTCAGATTAAACGAGCGTTCTCGCTGATTCGCTTGTACGGATTTAAAATCCACTCTCACCTGATGGTTAACCTGTTAGGCGCAACTCCTGAGGCGGACAAACAGGACTTTAAAACGTTTGTCACGGATCCAGGATTTCTCCCTGACGAGATTAAACTCTACCCCTGTGCACTGGTATCTGGAACGCAATTGGTCCAGAAATACCGTGAGGGTGCATGGCAGCCATACGCCAAAGATGAGCTGGTAGACGTGCTTGTTCAAGACGTGCTTGCAACACCTCCATACGTGCGTATTTCTCGCATGATTAGAGACATTAGTGCCACCGATATTTTGGTGGGAAACAAACATACCAACCTTCGTCAGATGGTTGAGCAAGAGCTTGCTGCTAAAGATGTTGCAAGCCGCGTGCAGGAGATTCGCTTTAGAGAGATTAACCAGCAGCAGGTAAGTGCTGCAGAACTTACCCTTCAAGACTTTGTTTACACTACCGCGGTCAGTGACGAGCACTTCCTGCAGTGGGTAACTGCTGACAATAAAATCGCAGGTTTCTGTAGGCTTTCACTTCCCCACTGGGACAAACTAACCTCTGGCGTATGTGATGTTGCCGCTAATGAGCTGCTGGTACAGCCAGGTCAGGCCATGATCAGAGAGCTCCACGTATACGGACAGGCGCTTTCGCTGGGCTCAGAAGGAATGTCTGCTCAGCACCAAGGCTTGGGTCAAAAGCTTCTCGCCAAAGCATCATCTATTGCAGCAGATGTGGGTTATACCAGTCTTAACGTTATTAGCTCAATTGGAACGCGAGCCTACTATCGTGCGCAAGGCTTTAGCGATGCAGGTCTCTACCAACAAAAAGTTCTGTAAAGGGGACGTGGCCTTGCACCTCTAAACAAGCTTCATACGCTTACTTCATACGTCACAAAAAATGCCGAGAAGACCGTTGATCTTCTCGGCATATTCATGAGCGCCACCCTCTCCTGGACGCAAATGGATCTTATGGAATCAGCGACAAAATCTGAGAAAGATTCTTCTTGCCGAAGTCAACCTTCTGGCCGTCGTTGATAACCAAGCATGGAACGCTCATGACATCGTAGGTGTCTTTGAGCTCCTTGAAGTGGTTGATGTCGTAGACATCACAGGTAACCTGAGGATTATCCGCAGCAATACGCTGAGCAGCAACAACAACATCTGGGCACATGGTACAAGAAAGTCCTACCAAGACCTGCAGATGTGTCTTTGACTCGATGGCGGCAATGGATGCCCTATCCTCGTCACTAATAGGCTGACCAGGACCTGCAGCGTTGTAGAGGCCAAGAACAAACGAAGTGAACTCATGTCCGCCGGGAACACCATGGAACGCAAGACCTGTTGGCGTACCATCCTGTGCGCACACACGAACAACAGGAAGGTTCTTCTCGCCCGTGTCTGAGACTGTTTGAACGCTCAGCTTGTCGGTCATAGAAGAAAGCTCTTCCATGTAAGCTTCGAGCTCCTCAGAAACAGGTCTTTGATCAAGCTCAAGCTGAAGCACAAGCGGACGAGCCATGCGCTCAAAGACAGCGTTGAGCTGCGCTTTCATGTCATCGATGAAGATCTCTCCGGAGTCAGAGGCACTCTTAGCCGCTGGAGCCTCAGGAGCCTCCTTCTTGGACGAGATGCGCGTGACGTTCATCTGTGGAACAAGGCCAGTTTTCTCCTGAGCGCGCTTGATATAGCGCTCCATCTCGGTAGCGGTAGTTGCTGCCTGACCGATAGCCGTTGCAACCTGACGCAATGGCTTCTGACACACATCACCAGCACCAAAAAGACCCTCACGGGTTGTTTCTTGATGCTCGTTGGTGATCAGATAGCCGTAATCATCAGTCTGTGCCAGCTCTTTTACCAGGTCGGTCTCTGGCGCGTAACCCGCGAAGACAAAGACACCAATAGAATCGCCATCTTCTGGAGCAAACGTGGTCTTCTCGCCCGTCTTAAGATTCTTGTACGTAATAGACCTAAGCGCAGAATCACCGGCGACGGATTCAACCTGTGTGTTGTACAGAACCGTAATGTTTGGATTAGTGCGAGCAGCCTCGGACGACGCAGGGGCGCAGGTAAATGCTTCCTCGCGCACAAGAACCGTGACGTGCTTTGCGTACTTAGTTAGAAATACGCTTTCTTCTGCGGCTGCAAAGCCTCCACCAATGACAAAGACTTCCTTGCCGGTAAAGAACTCGCCGTCGCAGGTGGCGCAGTAAGCAACTCCGTGGCCCTGATAGTCCTCTTCTCCCACAAAGCCGATATGGCGTGGGTGTGCTCCAGAGGCCAGAAGAACGGAGAGGCAGGGACGCGCGCCTTTGGTGGTGTGAACTACCTTAACATCTCCAGACATGTCCAAGTCAGTAACTTCTGCCAGCAAAAACTCTGCACCAAAGGCCTCAGCCTGCTTGCGCATAGTTTCCGAAAGCTCAGAACCGCTGGTAGAGAAAACTCCCGGATAATTAACGACCTCATTAGTAATAGTGATCTGTCCGCCAAAATGGTCCTTCTCGACAACTAGAACACGGTAGCGAGCGCGGGCCAGATAGAGGGCGGCGGTGAGCCCAGCTGGCCCACCGCCGATAATCACCGCGTCGTAGAGGTCTTTGACGTCGGTCATTGTAAGCTCCTAAATCTTAGAGCTGACCAACAAGGTCAAGGCTTGGCTTCAGGGTCTCAGCGCCTGGCTGCCACTTAGCTGGGCAGACCTGATCGCCGTGCTCTGCGACAAACTGTGCTGCCTGGAGAAGGCGGAGAAGCTCCTCAGCGTTACGGCCAATGCCACCAGCGGTGACAAGCTCAACCTGGATGACACCCTCAGGGTCAACGATGAAAGCACCGCGCTCAGCAAGGCCAGCATCCTCAATAAGGACCTCAAAGTTCCTTGCAAGAACGTGAGCTGGGTCAGCGAGCATTGGGTAGGTTACCTTAGAGATACGCTCGGACTCCTCGTGCCATGCCTTGTGGACAAACTCAGTGTCGCAAGAGACAGAGTAGACCTCTGCGCCAGCAGCCTGGAATTTGTCATAGTTGTTAGCAAGATCCTCAAGCTCAGTTGGGCAGACAAAGGTAAAGTCAGCTGGATAGAAGAAGAACAGGCTCCACTTACCCAGTGTGGACTCTTTGCTTACCTCGGTGATGTCACCGTTCTGGAATGCGTTTACCTTAAAATCACCAATTTGCTTACCAATAAGAGACATAGTCAGTTCCTTTCTGTAAGTAAAACAATTTGTAAAACGTGCTAGTTAGAAGTTTACTCTCTTTAACTCTTTTGTCAATAACAATAATGATTACTATTTATATCCACAAAAAGAAACAGGCCAGATTACTCTGACCTGTGAACAGTTGGTGGGCGTTATAAGATTTGAACTTATGACCTCTTCCGTGTCAGGGAAGCGCTCGTCCCCCTGAGCTAAACGCCCGAATATGTTTGCTGCTGGGGATGCAGCAAGGGATATATTACGAGAAACCCGCCCCTCTTGCAACCGTCAAACTCAACTTTTTTAGAAATTTGCAAAAGATCGGTTCGTCGCAACATTGATGGCTACGTAAATGCTGTAGTCTTTGAAATGAATGACTCCTTTTAAACCCGTACGTCTTCTGCACCTCAATTATTAAAAAATAGGCAACAGGATTGTAAAAGCATACGGTCAGAAGTATTATGGCAAGTCGTTCGATTGAGGGAGAAACTTATGAACTTTCTGGAATATAACAAAGACGAGAAGCTATGCTTTAATTATAAGAAATCATGCGGTCTCTGGTTAATTGTTGTAGCTCTCATTATTTTTGCAGCTACCGTAATAGGTGGAAAACAGATTATCAATATGTCCGTATTTAGCTTTGGATATGTTGCAGCCTTCTTATCAATAAATACAAATAAGAAAGTTCTCAATAAGTTTTCCGATGGTCCCTCAAGTAAGTTCCAGAACAAAATGTCTCTATACGCTGTAATTTTCTTATTCATTTTGATGTTTTTATTAGGTGGACCATTTTTTGCAACTGAAAACTGGAGACTTATTTGGTTGGGCGCGTTAATGGCCACGGCGCTGCACTTTTTCCTCTATTACTTTGTACACGGAAAATCGATGATCTATTTGGCTATACTCTGCGCCGTTAATGTTGGTATAGGTTATATTTTTCCAGACATCCCACTGACAATAACTGCCTATATTGATGCGGCAATTAAACTTGGCTTTGGAATATACCTGTTCTTTTTCTCAAAGCCAACACAACAAAAATAGCCTTCACCTAGAGTCCATGTGCGTCAAACGTGTCCTTAACCAAAGCCACAAGCATTGGTATAAACACAGCCACGCCTGCTAAAAGCATTGGATTGTCACGTACTTCCGGAATGTCCTGTAAGAAATTCTGCAGATCATAGACAAGACCAACGGCAACAGCAATAAGAATAGGTGCCAGAATAATCAAAATAGGATTTGGTGGTTTACGCATAAGGATGCTTTCTTTTACAAGTACTGCACACGCAGCGGTCCAATAGAGCAAAGATACGTATCAAGCCACATTCTGGCTTTTCTTCCCTATTTCTTCCCTACTTCTTACGCTTAACCTTAATTTGAATGCCAGAGGTATCTGGACGAGGTGACGTAGAAGCAACAGCGGGTTTCTCGCCATTTACAAAAGCCGAGAAACGCTGACGGAAACGATTCCACTTGTGATAGATAGGCTCGTGATCATGAGATCTGAGACCCAAAAGCATACTTGCTGCCAGAGTTGGAAGCAGATACTCAATAGCGCGCCAAAGTACAAAACCTGCAGCAATTTCTTCACCAAACATATGGCCAAACAGGAAGGCAAAGCCACCCTCAGCGCCACCAGTGCCACCAGGAAGTGGAATGGCCGAGGTCAAGAGCTCAAGCATTGAACCAGATGCAAGACAGGTCAGAAGGTCTGCGGGTTGGCCGAGTGCACGCAGAACAAAGTATGGAAGTGCATAGAGGCAGCCAAGCTGGACCAAGGTAACAAGCAGAACAACGCACATCTCTGGGATGTTCTTTGCGGCAGTCTTAAAGCCGTTTGAGAACTCATCTACCTGCGTGTTAATGATGCCATGCCAGTGGTCGTACTGCTTTACGATACGAAGACGTGAAAGCAGCCTTAAGCCCCAGTTGCCCACTGTCTTAACCATTTTTGGAAGCAGACAAATGGCCAAGATAACTGCAACCATCACTATTTTTGCGCCAAACAAAATAACGCCAATAACGGTTACATCGCCAAATTGCTCGTAGAAATAATTGGCCCTAAAGATAAGCATCAGAGCTGCAAAGATGCCCTCGCCCGCCTCGTACATAACAAAGCGGGTGAACTGCAAAGCTCCTGCCTGACCCACAGAAATACCCGCACGAGTGAGGCGATAAATCTGAGCAGGAGCAGCACCTGCACCGTTTGGCGTGAGGTTCATGAAGAAGATGCCCGATGCCTCAACGCTCATCAGGTCACGGACACCAACAGGACTCTCGGGATCTGTAATGACTGAAATTACATAGGCGAGAATACCCAGGAAATAGTAGACAAAGTAGCAAAGAGCACCAGCAATGAGCCAACCTGTATCTACGTCTGCTAGAGCAACAACAAACTCATCAAACTGACCAGAGAAAACGATATAGAGTGCGTACAGTATTACGACCGCAAAGAGGAAGAGGATGCTCTTTCTAACTTGACCAAAGCTCTCTTTTGCCTCTTCTACCTGCTCAGATGAAGAAGTTGGAGCAACACTAATCTTAGGCTTTTTGGTTGAAACACCCTTAACGGTTGTAGATCCAATCTTCACCGTTACCTTCGGTGTAGATGAGGGGTGCTCGGTTTCAGACGCGCCATCTGGGCGATCCATGGGCACCTCCTTGGACTCTGGATCACAATACGTGTACAGAAACAACACTCTTTGCAGGTAAACGATGCAACCTCAGAGGGTTTCTCGCCACCTACCTGCTTTTCATTTTACATGAACCGCTCAAGTATACTCTTGTCAGCCTCAATAATGCCACCGCCGCACACTTCCTGGCCATCGTACAAAACCGCCGATTGACCTGCTGCAACAGTTTTTACCGGCTGGTCAAATTCAATAAATCCACATTGATTATCTGTGAGCGTAAACGTTACGGGAACCAGCGCGCCTGTGTGACGAGTTCTGACCACATACCTACCGTTAGCTGCAGGTTCTCCGGAAATCCAGTGCATGTCCGAGAGCTCCATACGACGAGTCCAGAGCGCAGGACAGTTGAGGTCAGAGGTTACGTAGACCACATTCTTAAGCGTGTCGGTTGCTACTACATAGCGAGCAGGGCCTCCGCCGATGTTCAAGCCTTTTCTTTGGCCAACGGTAAAGAGGAATGCTCCATCGTGGGTGCCAAGAACCTTGCCTGTCTCCCACTCAATGACGTCGCCCTGCTTTTTCTGAAAAGTGTCCAGCAAAAACGTGCGCAAGCCAACGGGGCCAATAAAGCAAATTCCGTCGGAGTCTGGCTTAGTTTCTATGCCCAGACCTCGCTCTGCACACAGAGCGCGCACCTCTGCCTTGGTGGCAATGTGTCCAATAGGAAAAAGCGTGCGTTTAAACAAATGACCTGGCACACGCCATAGGAAATAAGTCTGATCCTTGTGAGCATCTGCGGCACGCAAAAGTTTTTTGGTGCCCGGGACGTTCTGTGCATAGTGACCCGTTGCAACAAAATCGGCACCCTCAGCAAAAGCACGTTCTGCAAAGGTGCCAAACTTGACCGTCTGGTTGCACATAACGTCTGGATTAGGCGTACGGCCGTGCTCGTAGGCATCAAGCAGGTAATCCACAACAGTAGCCTTATACTCGGCCTCACAGTCCCACACGTCCAAATCAATGCCCAGCGTTACGCACACGCGCTCAGCATCAGCCAAGTCATCTGCCCAGGGGCACTTAAAGCCTGGCAGGTCCTTTGACCAGTTACGCATATAGATAGCCTTGACGTTGTAGCCCGCCTCAAGAAGCAAGGCCGAGGACAGCGCCGAATCAACGCCGCCACTCATGCCAAGGTAAACTAATTCTCCCATGTCACTCCTACACGAGCAGACTCCTGCTTAACAGCCTCAGCGATTGCCCAAGCTGCGTACAAGATGTCGTCTTCTGTGGTAGTTCTTCCAAGCGTTAACCTGAGGCTTCCCGCAGCTACTTCTCGCGGTGCTCCAATTGCCTCAAGCACGTGAGATATTTGCATCTTTGATGCGGCGCAGGCAGAGCCCGTTCCCACCGACACGCCTAGACGCTCAAGCAAAATAACCAGACGGCGAGCTTCAAGCCCCGGGAAAGAAACGTGCAGCAAATTAGGAAGCCTCAGCTTGGCGTTCTTTGGCCCCGAGACAATCATCTGCGGGAACTCTGCGCAAAGCAGCGTCTGCAGCTGATCTCTGAGGCGAGAAACCCGCTTTGCCTCGTCAGCGCGAGTCTCATCTGCAAGTGCTAAAGCACACGCAAAACCAATGACGCCTGCGACGTTCTCTGTACCTGAACGAACGCCGCCTTCTTGTCCGCCGCCGAGTACCAGCGGCCTTAAGCGCACATCGTCAGAAGCCCACAGAAGGCCTACCTGCTTGGGGCCAGAAAGCTTTGCCGCAGAAAGCGTCAACATATCTACACCCAGCGACGATACGTTCACGCTCAAGTATGCTGCTGCCTGAGAAGCGTCTACGTGCAAGTGCAGCGGACGAGTCTCCCCTGCCGCAAGCCTGCGTGAGCGCTCTTTGGCAAGCACCTGCGAAATCTCTCGGATAGGCTGAATAGTACCAATCTCACCGTTTGCAAGCTCAATGGAAACCAGCTCAGTCTCTGGCTTGAGCGCTTTTGCTACGCGCTCTGGATTCACACGACCGTCTGCCTCTACGCGTAGAGTCTTGTGCGAGAAAATCCCTGCACACGCAAGGACGCTCTCATGCTCAATAGCATCAACGATGACGTGCGCATCTTCAGAGACCGTTGCAAACGCCAGGTTGTTGGCCTCTGTAGCACCTGCTGTGAGCACCACGTTTCCTGGACGAGCACCAATGGCATGCGCCAAGACAGCGCGGGCACGTTCTACCTCGTCACGAACCTGGCGAGACAGAGCATACGGTGCTGAAGGGTTGTAGAACTTCTCCATGAAATACGGAATCATTGCATCAACTACACGTGGATCCATAGGTGTAGCTGCGGCAAAGTCCAGGTACACGTTGCCTGTTGGATGTTCTGGTTTTGCAGAAGGCATGTGCATTACAAATCCTTTGGGTTTCTCGCGGTCTTGCGGGCTTACGTGCGTGCGGCCTTGTGTGCTTGCGGTGTACGTCTTGCGGACGTGTGGTCTTGCAGACGTTCCGCGCGCGATGCTTGATGGCTACGACTTACCAGCCGAGTCTGGCGGTGTAAAGGTCATGTTCTGGAAACGAGTAGATACAAAGCTGTCGTCGTAATGAGTATCTACCCACATCTCGAACGCATTTGACGGAGGAACGCCAGCGTCTCGCTGAGCCTTTCTGCCTAGGCATGCCACCGTCATTGAAATGTCGGCGACAAGATACACCGTAAGCAGGGTAACAAAAATTGCTTGCCTTTTTGATGTTGGCTCACCTATCTTGTAGAGCGCGCGAGGCATGATGACCCGACACCAAATCAGACCCAAAATGCCCCAAAATCCCAAGAATCGCCAGGCCACCCACTGTGTGATGGCATCTGGAAGATGAGCGTACGTCCACGATTCCGAGTGGAAAATCTCTTGCATTCCCCAGCCGGTAAGCTGCTCCAGCGTGCCACCAACAACAACCGAGACCAGGAAAATGACCAGGTTATTGGCATGGTGCTTATGCAACTGATAACAAATAACAGTCAGAAACACGGCGCCAGTTCCATAAAGCGGGGAAAATGGTCCCCAGATGAGGCCAACCCTGCTCTCGGTCAGGCCAGCGGTAATGAGCATCCAAATCTCTTCAATAAGAAGGCCGGCCATACAGCCCACTATGAAGAGGATGACCACCTGGTACCAGCCAAGATGCATCGTGTCCAAGTACGCCGAGAGCTCAGCTTGCGTTGGCTTGGGCTTGGAGAACGGAGCGGTCTGGGGTGCTGGTGATACGGCATCACCTGCAAGCCCATCGATCTTCTCGCCAGACGAAAGCCAGCCCCAAAAATAGCGTACCACGCGAACAAAACCGCTTGCGACAAGATACGCAAGCGTCAAAAGAGCTAAAAGTGACGCGACAATAAAGAACATACAACCTCATTCAAAAAGTTCTTGTTCTATGATACGGCAAGCAGTCACACTTGGCAATCTACCTGCTCTTATTTACAAGCTTTGCAAGAAAAATCCACCTCTTGAGCGCCACGGGGTTCGTGACTTTTCTAAAAAAGTTTGACGATTTTGAAATTTACACTTGCGCTCAGCCGTGAACTTGCGTATATTATTCCTCGCGTTCGCGGGCTTAGCGCAGTTGGTAGCGCGCAACCTTGCCAAGGTTGAGGTCGCGGGTTCGAACCCCGTAGCCCGCTCCATGATTTTTCGGCCGGATTCGTTTCGGCCTTTTTCATATGGCGAGATGGCCAAGTGGTAAGGCAGAGGCCTGCAAAGCCTTTATCCCCGGTTCGAATCCGGGTCTCGCCTCCAGTGAATTGACAACCCCAGCTTCGGCTGGGGTTTCTTTTTGTCGCGCGTAACCGAGCTAGTTTGGGGTTTAGATTGCGAGCCTATTTCGAGCCTGAAAAACGCGTCATGTCTGAGTAAAACAGCTCAGACAAGGTGAGAAAAACCGGCAAATAGCTCAGATATGGTGCGCTTTTCAGGCAAATCGTTCAGACTTGGCGAGAAAATCAGGCTCGATGAAAGCGCCCATGACACCACACTGGATCCAAAAGGTACGTCACGAAAGGCCTGCCTGAAAAGTGCAAAGAATCTGTATTTGCGGCACCGATTCTTTAACAAAATCAGGCAAATCTACAGATTCTTTAATGCTTTTAGGCAAAAGTTACAGATTCTTTGAAGAAATCAGGCGCGCACAAGCGTACGCCCAACTCCCGTCGTCCACCTGGCGAGAAACCCGTCCACTTCCAGCATTTACGCACAAGAAACCCGGTATCCACACGAAATAGATACCGGGTTGAAATCACTCGCAACCTGCGTACGCACCCCGCACGACCTAGCGCATCATCTTGACCAGGCGGACAACGGTGCCGTTGCCGGAAGGTTTCTCCTGGATAGACACGGCGTCCATAAGCAGGCGCATCAGCTTAACGCCGCGTCCACGCTCGGCAAACTGACCGGTCTCGGGAGGCTCTTCCTCATCGGAGATGCTAAAACCGCAACCGCAATCCGAGACATCAATGACCACCCTGTCTGGATACGCGGAGACCGTGGTCAGCACGCCCTTCTCGCACGCGTGATCAACGGCGTTGCCAATAGCCTCACCAACTGCAAGTTCAATGTCAAACTTTTGGTCCGAGGTAAACGGCAGCGTCTTCAGCAGCGCGATAGCCCTTGAGCGAGCGTCGCACATTTTATTGGGATCAACTCTAAACGTTGTCTGGAACGATGGATGCGTGCCCGGCGCAAGCGGAGTCACGCGCGACTTTGCAGCGCAGGTACTTATTGGCATGAAGTCGATAAGACCCATGCGCACCAAGGCCTTAAACGCCGTCGGTTGCACGTTGGTCAAGCTCATAAGACCGCCGAGCGTCTTCATGCGTCGAACAGCGCACACGATAAAGCCCATGCCGCAGGAATCAATGTACGAAACCTCCGACATGTTCAGCACAATTCTTCTGCAACCACTGTTAATCAGCTGCTCAATCTGAGCCTTCACGCGCGGGACTCCCCTCACGTCAAGGTCAGTATTGACTGAAACAACTGCTATGTTTGGCTGCGTATACATACGTTTCTTGTTCCCGCGCAGCAACAAGAATTTCAGATATCTGCATTTTTTGACGAGAAAATCGTCTCCTTGGCGAGAAATCGTTTAGTTGCTCTTCTCGCCAGAGTCAGCGCTACCAGACGTGCGAGAATCGACGCCGCCAAGCTCGTCAAAACGCAGGGCAACCATGGCAACGTCGTCATCAAGCCTTCGGCCGGTATAGCGATCAAGCGTGCTCAAGAACCTGTTCAGAAGGCCGTCAAAGCCTTGAGGAACCTCGTTCATAATCATGTCTCGCAGGCCAGGCTCGCCAAAGAACGCACCTTCGGGACTGCGAGCCTCTGTAGTTCCGTCGGTGTAAAGCAGCAGGATATCGCCCTCATGCAAGCGAACCGTGCCGTTTTTGTACTCCATGTCGTGGAACGCGCCCACAACGCCCGACTGTACGTCTAAAAGCTCGGCATCGCCCGATTGAGCGGACACCAAAATCGCAGGTGGATGGCCGGCTGAGCAGTACATAAGCGATGAGGTTGCAAGGTCAACAATGCCAACAAAGAGCGTTGCAAACGTCTCTACCCTTGAGAAGCCCAGCAAGAATTCATTAAGCGTTGCCACCATGCGAGCGGGAGTTCTTCCCTCCCACGCGTATGCGGAAAGTGCCGTTTTAACTGCGGACGAGATAGATGCCGCCTCAATACCCTTGCCAGAAACGTCACCCATAATGATGCACGCGCGACGACCTGGCAGCTTAATCATGCTGTAAAAATCGCCACCAACAAACGCGTCGGCGGTTGCGGACGAATAAATTCCCTCGGCAGAAATTCCTTCTACCTTCTGCAGGTCATTTTTCATGCCCGACTGCAGTGCCTGTGAGATATGTTTGTTTTGCTGGTTCTCTTCGGCACCAACGGCCAACGAGTGAACCAGAAGCATCACGCGGTCCAAGAAATCAAGCTCAATGTCGCTTAAGGGCTCAGCGTTTTCTTCTCGCAAGAAAAGCCAGGTATGCTGCTCGCCAGCAAACTTGCCCAAGAAAAGCACAGCTCCCTTGCAGGGCAAACCTTGTGCAGCAAGCGCACGACTCAGCTCAGATTCAAGCTCAACCTCTTTGACTGACGCCTCGCCCTCTCCTGTCTTGAGTCCCTCAACCGTTGAGGGAAGCGCAATCTGGTTGCCGCCATCCTGTGCGCCACCGGCCTCTGCTGCAACCTGCGCGCCGCCGGCCTCCGCCGCAGCCTGCGCGCCGTCTTGCGCACCGTCCTGAACGTCGCCAAACGCTTGCTCAGCGCCAAGCGCATGGAGCGTGATGTTGCCTGTGACCTCACAGCAATCTACCGAGAAAACCCGTGCATTCAGATCGGTGCCCACTGACCTCATAACCTGCTGTAATCGCTCACCAGAGATCTTCTCGCCCTCTGCAGCGCTATGGAGCAATCCTTGGCGCACGCGAGCTAATGCCTCGCGAAGCGTGTCTCTACGCTGCGTTCTCATGGCCGACAACGCGCCCACAAGCTGTACCGAGAGGTAATTTGCAATGGAGTCCAGAAGTCTTGCGTCTTCAACCAAAAGCGCACGCTTACGCTCCCAGCCCACTTCAATCAAGGCAACAATGTGGCCACCAAACCACACCGGAACCACAAGAAAGCTGGTAAATGGAGGCAAATGACTTGTGTCAACGGTTATGACCTCACGAGTTTCTTCGTTAACAAGGTTGCGCTTTTTAACTCTTCCCTGCTTGAGCGTGCTTGAGTTCAATGGCATGGTATGCAAGCGAAGTGCGTGCTCGGAATAAAACGTCAAACGCTCCAGAGAGCTGTTAAATGCAAAGTAGCGAGGAATTCTATCCAATGACGCGCTTCTCAAAGACTCCGTTGCACCATGAAGGTGATACCCGTCTTGCTCAGCAAGATAGATAAGCGCACCATCAGCCTCGACAGTCTCTGAGAGCTCTTCTAACACGCGCTCAATAAGCTGACCCATATCTTCCGAGTCAAGCGTGTCCAAAACAATCTGAAGCGCTCCTGAGAGCCTCTTATTGGCTCGCCGAAGGTCCAACACCATTCGCTCATCATCGTGCATAGGGTTAGCCAAGTCACGAAGCTTAGATGCCGTCAAAACAATGGCCTGTGTAGGTGCGCCAACATAATCTGCGCGAACGCTCAGTACCTGCGACGCGCCGTCTTGCGCAGGAGCAGCCACCATAGACGTAGAGCCATCAATCGCAAACGGCAACGACTCTACAAAGAACGGTTTCTGCAGGTTTTCTTGATTTGCCGGCGTGAACAAAAAGCGAACATCCAGGCCGGCAATGGTGTCGTTTACCTTAGCAAATAAGCTTTCGGCCTCCTCATTGGCGAGAAGAACCGTGCCCTCCATATTAAAAACGATAACTGCATCGCTGGTCAGGCGCAGCAACTGAGACAGAGTTGCAGCAACGGTTCCGTCGACAACTCCCTCAACACGCCTTACGCTCAGCTTGTTATCTGCCACAGTCACTCCTTACCAACAAGAAAAAACAAATCACATTGCCTAAGTATACGAAAAAGGCGGACCTCCGAAGAGATCCGCCGAAATTCCGTGGTGTCGGAGGCGGGACTTGAACCCGCACAACCGTTAGTAGGTCACTAGCACCTCAAGCTAGCGCGTCTGCCAATTCCGCCACTCCGACTTGCTTTGCAGCGAGGGATATACTAACACATCTTCAAGCAACATTTGAGAGAAAATTTAAAACTTTTTCTCAAAAGAACTTTGCGAGAAGACCGCCTTATCCCTTGCTTACTTCTGCCAACCAACAATGGTTGCAGGTACGCTCTGGAAGAGTGATGGACCAAAGTTGGCAAGACCCTTCTTAACAACGTAGCAGTCTGGACCAGTGTAGATAGGAAGATATGCGTAAGTCTGCATCATCTTCTTCTCTGCCTCATTCATGAGCTTCATGCGCTCATCAAAGTCCTTGGTAGAGACAACCTTTGCAAACATCTCGTCGGTCTCTGCAGAACCCTGCTGACCAAAGTTGGATCCAGACTCAGAACCATAGAGCTGGCCACCGTTGTTGTAAGAAGTTGAGCTACCAACCCAACCAAAGAGGCAGACATCCCAAGAGCCAGAGGTAAGAACATCAGAGAACTCAGAAGATGGGTGAGAATCAAGGGTAAGATTAATGCCTGCGTCCTTGCACATCTTCTGGATTGCAGCAGCACGGTTCTTAACAGTAGTACCGTCACCGAACAGTGTGTAAGCAAAGGTTACCTGCTGGCCATCCTTCTCATAGTAATCGCCGTTAAGCTTGTAGCCTGCATCCTCAAGGGTCTTCTTAGCAGCGGCCTTGCGCTCGTCAACAGACTTGAGGTTCTTGAGATCGTCTGGGAGGTTGTTGTCATAGCCGGCTGCCCAGTAAGGCCAAAGCATGGAGCCTGGTGCGTCCTCTTTCCAGTTAACACCCTGGAAGACGATAGAAACGATAGTTGCAGGGTCAACGACCTGGCAGAATGCCTTACGAACTGCAACATCCTGAAGAACGCCGCGAGTAGAGTTGATCTCGATAACAGCAATAGACATACCAAGACCACGACGAATCTGTGCCTTATCACCAAGACCGGTGAAGTTAGAGAGAAGCTCAGCAGAACCAGATACGGAAGAACCAGTAGTGTCAGTCTCTTCGTTCTTGAATGCGTTAATGGAAGCCTGGGTATCCATCTGCTTGTAGACAAGGGTATCAAGCTTAGGAGCGTCACCCCACCACTTTGGATTTGGCTTGAAGGTTACAGCAGAGTCATCGAAAGAATCAACAATATAAGGACCAGAACCAAGCTCGTTGTGTGGCTCATTGTTGTAACCATTGTTGAAGAAGTCTGGATCCTGAAGCTTTGGGTGCAGAGCATAGCTCAAGATGCTCTCGATTGGATAGACTGGCTCCTTCATGGTAATAACAGCGGTCTTAGCAGTATCACCCTGCTCAACAGACTCATACTTGTCATAACCATCAGTTGAAGAAACCGCAAACTTTTTATTCTGACCACACATAGTGATGAATGCAGTCTGAATTGCGGTCCAATCAATAGCGGTACCATCGTTGAAGGTGGCCTGATCAGTGAAGGTCAGGGTAGCAACCTGCTTGCCGTCCTTCTCCTCTACCTTGAATTCCTTGATGTAATCCTTGTTTGGCTCAAACTTATCGCCATCAGCATTGTTAAGGAACAGGTCACGAGGGTTGATAAGACCGTGAAGGATGTTCATGTAAGAGGTATTACCAGCAAGTTGGTAGTAATTCCACTGTGGACCAATCTCGTTGATTGGCTGAGTCAGAGTACCGCCATCCTTAACCTCATCACGAGACTTAGGATTGTTGTACGTCTTGCCCTTCTCTGGAAGTGGAAGCTGATCCAGAGGAGTGTTTGCAGGAGAGCCGTCCTGTGGCTCAGTACCAGTGGTGGTAGTGCCGCCCTGAGGATTTGATGGAGCACAACCAGCAAGGCCAAGGCCTGCGGCGGTGATACCAGTCAGAGCAAAGAACGAACGACGGGAAAAACTGTCAGCCATATGATCACCCATTTCGTTAAAGGCCTACAGATATTCACTTAACTATACGAAATTGCCTGAAAATACTCCATAGCAGAAACATTCCCGTAACAACCTCGTTCATTATTTGTAACAAAGAAAACCCGCACCTAGTTTTAAGTGCGGGTTTTCAGAAAATTTATTGAATCTTTGTTACTCGTTAGAGATGTGAGTAGCAGGAACCAGCTTACCATCCTGATAAATCATGCGCTCACGAGTACGCTCAATCTTTGGATCAGGGATTGGAATAGCCGAGAGAAGCGCCTTAGTGTAAGGATCTTGTGGGTTAGTAAAGACGTCTTCCGTCTCACCGTACTCAACAATCTTGCCCAGGTGCATAACAGCAACCGTGTCAGAAATATGACGAATAACAGCAAGATCGTGAGCAACAAAGAGATAAGAAATCTTCAACTGAACCTGAAGGTCCTCAAGAAGGTTAATAATACCTGCCTGAATGGAAACATCCAGAGATGCAATTGGCTCATCCAAGAGAAGAATCTTTGGACTTGTTGCAAGAGCACGAGCAATAGCAATACGCTGACGCTGACCACCAGAGAACTGAGATGGGAAGCGGTCAACATAGTCTGGGTTGATGCCAACCAGACGCATGAGCTCGCCAATACGAGTATTAATATCCTCTTTGTTCCAACCCTGGGCCTGGAGTGGCTCAGCCAAAACGTCATAGACAGGCATACGTGGGTCCAGAGAACTCATTGGATCTTGGAAGATAACCTGAAGATCTTTACGAAGCTCTCTACGCTGTGCAGCGTTCTTAAGCTCAGCAACATCTTTACCAAGGACCGTAATACGACCATCCTCAGGCTTCAGCAAATCCATAATCTGCATCAGAGTTGTTGACTTACCAGAACCGGACTCACCAACAAGCGCAAGGGTTTCTCCCTCATGGATCTCAAAGCTTGCACGGTCAACTGCAGTCATAGTGCCCTTGCTGCGTCTAATAAAGCCCTTACCCTGAACAGGGAATGTCTTGGTAAGATTCTCAACCTTGAGTACAACAGGACGCTCATTACGAGGGACATCAACCCACTTTGGAAGGATTGGCTCAAAGTCTGGATACACCTCAGCGTAAGTAAGGTTCTTCTCGCAAATCTCCTGAAGGTGGTGGCAAGATGCCAGGTGGCCCTCAGCAGCATTTGCAGGAAGCAGCACTGGCTCTTTCTTGGAGCATTCCTCGGTAGCCATAGGACAACGTGGGTTAAATGGACAACCAGTTGGAATAGCAGCAAGTGATGGTGGATTACCCTTAATAGGAACAAGCCTATGCTCTGCCTGAAGGTGAGGTTTTGGAACAGCACCCAGAAGGCCCATGGTATAAGGATGGCGAGGCTCAGCAAAAAGCGTATCAACACTTGCGCGCTCTACGCCACGGCCTGCATACATAACCATAATGTCATCAGCGGTACCAGCAACAACACCAAGGTCGTGAGTAATCAGAACAACAGCCGCACCGGTCTCTTTCTGTGCAACCTTCAAGACGTCAAGAATCTGAGCCTGAATAGTTACGTCAAGAGCGGTGGTTGGCTCGTCTGCAATGATGATGTCAGGATTGTTTGCAATAGCAATTGCAATAACAACACGCTGACGCATACCACCAGAGAACTCATGTGGGAAAGAATCCAGACGATTCTCTGGATCAGTAATACCAACAATGGAGAGAAGCTCAATACAACGCTTACGAACGTCTGACCTGCTCATATGAGGATTATGGGTAAGCAGAGCCTCTGCAAGCTGATCTCCAATAGAGAACATTGGAGTCAAAGCAGACAGTGGATCCTGGAAAATCATAGAAATCTTAGTACCACGAAGCTTTGACATCTCTTCGTCAGTCTTACCAATGAGCTCCTCGTCACCAAGCTTAATAGAGCCAGTAACGTGAGCGTTGTCATCAAGCAGACCAATAAGAGACAGAGCAGTTACTGATTTACCAGAACCAGACTCACCTACGATACCAAGGGTACGGCCACCCCAGAGGTCAAAGTTAACACCGCGAACTGCGTCTACACGACCAGCCTCAGTATTAAAGGAAACCTTAAGGTTACGAACAGAAAGAACTGGATCTCCTGTTGGAGCACCCTTTGGACCGTTTGATTCAAGCAGCTCGTAGCGAAGGACATCGTCCATCTCTACACTTCCCTGCTTTGTTGAAGTAGTAGTAGTAGTGTCAGACATTATGCACGCTCCGTAGTTTCTTCAGAAACGATGCTACCCTCAAGATCACCAAGCTGAGCGTCATCCTTGGAAGAATCCTCTTCCTGATCTTTGACGCTACCAGCAGCGCGTGAATAAGGGTCAAAGGCATCGCGAAGGCCATCGCCGATGAGCTGCAGGCCAACACAAACAACAATCAGAAATGCCGATGGAATCAGAATCATCCATGGAGTAGTAAGCATTGCAGAAGAACCAGCACTCAGAAGGTAACCAAGAGAAGTATCTGGTGCCTTAATACCAAGGCCCAAGAAGCTGAATGCAGTCTCAGAGTTAACGCCGCCAATAACAGCCAAGACCAAGTCAATAATAAGAATTGAACCAAGGTTTGGAATAAGGTGGCGAACAATGATGGTAAATGGTGGAACACCCATGTACTTAGCAGCCTTGACGTAATCTCTCTCACGCAAAGACAGAGCCATGGTGCGGATAGTACGCGCGCGGCCAATCCAACCAAAAGCAGTCAGACCAAAGATAAGCATGAGCCAACCAGACTCACCACCTGCTGCACGAACAATCATAGCAACCAGCAAGAAGCTAGGAATGACCATGAGCATATCAAGAAGCCACATACCAATCTTCTCTGGAATACCACGGACATAGGCAATGGCAGTACCAATAATTGCAGAAATGATAGTGGTCAAGATTGCGTAGCTGATACCAATGGTCAAAGAACGACCAAGACCATGGACAACGCAAGCATACAGGTCGATACCAGCACCATCAGTACCAAACCAATGCTTTGCATTAGGAGCCATGTTAATTGCAGTAAAGTCAGCATCTGTGTAATTAAATGGGGTGGCATATGGTCCAAAAATTGCAATAAGAACCATAATTCCAAGAATAATCAAACCGATTACTGCAGAACGCTGGCGGAAGAAACGCCTTGCAATCAGGCCAGCATAGCTAATTCTTTTAACTTCTTTGTTGTCAGACTTAGCATCTGCCTGAAGCTCACGCTCGGCGTTAGTAAGACCTGCATCAATGGAGACGTTTTTCTCGTCTTTATTCTGAAGCTCTTCTTTAGACATGTCCGCCTCCTTAGCTCATCTTAATTCGTGGATCAAGAGCAGCAGCAAAGAGGTCAGCCAGAAGAGCGCCAACAAGAGTCATTGCGCCAGAAAATGCTGCAACTGCAACTGCACCGTGAATATTGTTGTTGTTAATACAGTTAATGAAGTACTCACCAAGACCGTGAATTGCAAAGACCTTCTCGGTCATAACAGCACCGGTAAAGATACCTGCAAGAGAGAAAGCAACTGAAACAGCAGTTGGAATCAAAGAAACACGAAGAGCGTGCTTACGAATTGCCTTCTTACGAGTGAGGCCCTTAGCGCGAGCAGTACGAACGTAGTCTGCGTGCATCTCGTCAAGCAGGTAGGTGCGTTGAGATAGGTGGTAACCAACGGAGCTTACGATAGTAAGAACAATGGTTGGAAGAATAATGTGCTGGAGGAAGTCAATGAGCCAAGTGAAGAAATTTCCGGTATCTCCACTAGAAAGATCGGTTACGTAGAAAATACGAGAACCGGCACGTGCGTTAATCTCAATTGCCGCAAAAACAATCAAGATTGCCATAACAACAGTTGGAATAACCAGAAGAATCGAAGCAACGCCACTTAAGAAGCGATCCTGCCACTGATACTGACGCTGAGCGGTATAAACACCCAAGCTGACGCCAATAACAACAGACAGAATAGTTGCTGGAGTCATGAGCAGAATAGAAGCCATAAACTTAGAGCTCATCTCTCGGTTAACATTATCGCCTGTTGGGGTCATGCCAAAGTCAAACTTGGTAAGCAGATTGGTAATCCAGACCTGATAACGCTCAATAACTGGAGTCTTATCATTCAGATTAGTCCTATACAGGTTTTCCTCAATAGACTCCTGTGGAGGACGTGGAGTACGCTGCTCAAAGTTGGAGCGTGGGTTCATAAACGATGATGCGAGGAAGAATGTGAGCGAAGTTGCAACAAAAATCATCACAATGTAGCTCAAAATCCTCTTTGTAACGTACCAAACAAACCGTGCCATTGACTCTCCTCACCGCCTTGCGCTTATCCACCTGATAAGCGAGGTTTTCTCGGTATGGCAACCTAGCATTCCTACAACAAACATGCCGTGAATACACAGCAAAGTGCAATTTTACCATGGATAAGCTGCTTAACCCAAAAATATCTCTTAGATATCCAAGATTATGCATACCAATCCCAGTAAAACGTATCCACATATAATGACTGTTAAAGTCCAGCGTACAGGTCACAATCAAATTTGTTTACATATGAGAAACGTTATTGAAAATTCTGTTAAGAAGTAAAAGAAAACTACTATCTGTCGCGCCCGGCCTTTTTGCCGTTATTCTCAATAGCAAATTTTCGCATACTCCGCAGACTACGAATAAAAAATGCCGAGAAACTCGGGTTTCTCGGCAGGTAATTCAAATATGTAAGCGACTGCTTAGCCAATAGCGCCAACAGGGAACGTCAAAGCCATCACAATAGCGCAGACTAAGAAAATGGTTGTAGTGATGACGGTAAGGCGATCGAGGTTCTTCTCCATAATGCCTGAACCAGCGCTTGCGTTATACATAGATGCAGCAATCATGTCAGAAACGCCGGTGCCCTTTCCGGAGTGTGCCAAAACAAGCAGCACCGTCAAAATGCCAGAAAGTACAAACAGCACTAAAAGAATTGTATTCAGAACGCCCACGAGGTTCCCCCTCTTGCTGGCGAGAAGATCCAGCCCTAGTTATTTTCACGTACAAGAGAAAAGAATAGCACACGCCACTCCCCTTTGGGAATGACGTGTGCCAAGTTGCAAAACAAACAAGAACTCAACAAATGAGCCAAGCGCCTCACCGGTGGTAAGGAGCTTTGTCAGAATTTAGTTCATTGCGCTCTTTACCATTGCAACGAAGGAATCGGCCTTGAGAGATGCACCACCAACAAGTGCGCCGTCGACGTCCTCTTTCTCGAGGAAGCCACCAACGTTCTCTGGCTTAGCAGAGCCACCGTAAAGAATACGGATGCCCTCTGCAATTTCTGCGCCAAAGATCTCTACCAGGGTCTTGCGGATTGCGCCGCAGACTTCCTGTGCGTCATCAGCAGTTGCGGTCATACCAGTACCAATTGCCCAGATTGGCTCGTAAGCAATAACGTACTTGGAAGGATCAGTAATCTCTAGAC
>JABZGZ010000130.1 GCA_015259105.1 Atopobium sp.
TCTGAACGCACGCGTTTCTCCAAAGGCAACCTCTGAGGTTCTTGCAGAGCAGATTGCAGACTTTGGCGAGGCAGCAATGAGCCCTTTGGGTAAGAAGGGCGGTGTTCGCTAATGATGAAGACACTTAAGGGATTCTTGTCCAAGGGCCAGACAAGCTGGAACATGATCCTTATTGGCCTGCTTGTACTTGAGTTTGTCATTTTTGGCGCTGCAAACGGCAAGTTTTTGCGTCCAGCACTGCTGTTTACCAGCATTAACGACAACTTGCCGGTGTTTATGATCTCGCTCTTTGTAACGCTTGTTATGGTTACCGGCGGCATCGACATCCAGGTTGCTTCCCTGGTTGGTCTGACGTCCATCACTATTGGCGTTGGCTGGCAGGACTTTGGTCTTCCTATCTGGGGCGCCGTGGGTGTTGCTTTTGTCCTGGTTGTTGCTTGTGGCGCGCTTTCGGGCTTCTTGATTGCGTACTGCCGAGTGCAAGCAATGGTTGTTACTCTGGGCGGTAGCTTCCTGTACTCCGGTCTGGCCCTGCTCATCTCCACGCTCTCCAAGACCGAGAGCTACCAGGGAATTGGCGGTTTTCCCGAGGACTTCAAGTTTGTATCTAACTTCCAGCTCTTTGGCGTCATCCCATTCCAGTTGCTTATCTACATCTTGATGCTGGTTATCGCGTTCATTCTGCTGCACAAGACCAAGTATGGTCGTCGCATTACTCTGGTTGGTGTTAACCAGAGCGCAGCTGAGTTCTCTGGCATTAATAGCCGAGCAGTCATCATGTCCACCTACATGCTTTCCGCAGTTTCTGCAGTTATTGCAGGTGTTGTCCTGACCGCTTACCTGGGTACCGCTAAGTCCGACCTTGGCGCCGACCTTACCATGGACATCATCACCGCAGTTGTTTTGGGCGGCACGCTCTCCACTGGTGGTAAGGGCTCCATTGTTGGTACCGCACTTGCTTCGTTTGTTATTGCATTCTTGCGCTTCGGCTTGCCACTGTGCTTCAAGGTAAGCCCACAGTATCTGGATATTCCTGTTGGTGTCCTGCTGGTTGTTGTCATCGTTGCTCGATCGGCAGCAAGCGGAACAAATATTGGTACGTTTTTGAAATCGCTGCTTTCTAGCAGCAGTAAAGCCAAGGCATAAGCTTTGGGGAATTGTGCCTTAGGCACAGACAAGGGAGGTTACCTATGCAAGAGATTACTCGTCGTGGTTTTATTGGTGCCGCTGGTATCACCGCAGTTAGCGCTGGCCTCGCTCTGGCAGGCTGCAATAATGGTGGTGGCGAGAAGAAGGAAGAGACCAAGAAGTCCGAGGGCGGCGGAGACGTCAAGGGTAAGACCGTAGCATTTATTCCTAAGGTCACCGGTAACGCATTCTTCGAGTCCGCAAACAAGGGCGCACAGGACAAGTCCAAGGAGTGGGGCTTCACCGTTGACTACATCGGCGACGCAACCGCTTCTGTTTCCGCTCAGGTTTCCGTCATCAACCAGGCAGTTGCTAACGGCGTAGACGCAATCAGCATCTCCACCGTTGACGCAAAGGGCGTTTCTGACGCACTGAAGAAGGCAACCGCTGCCGGTATTGTTGTTACCACTTGGGACTCCGACGCTAACCCAGAGGATCGTACCCTCATGGTTTCTCAGGGCACCCCAGAGATCCTCGGCCAGATGCTTGTTGACATGGGCGTTGCTGGTCTCAAGGAGCGCGGCAAGGACCCAGAGAAGGACGAGATCACCTACGTCTGGCACTACTCCCAGGCAACCGTTACCGACCAGAACTCCTGGCAGGTAGCTGCACAGAAGATCATCAAGGAGAAGTATCCTAAGTGGAAGAACGTCCACGAGAACTACTACTCCAACCAGGACGCTGAGCAGGCAATCACCATTGGTGAGGCAATCCTTGACGCTTACCCAGATATCGATCTGATCATCTGCAACGACTCCACCGCTCTTCCTGGCCAGCTCCAGGCTGCAGAGAACAAGGGCTACGACGCAAAGAAGATTACCATCACCGGTTTTGCTTCTCCACAGTCCATCAAG
>JABZGZ010000131.1 GCA_015259105.1 Atopobium sp.
CCATTTGCCAGGCACTGCTCCATAACAGACTGAACTTTATTGAGCTCTGGCACAAGACGAGGCGGAAGTACGGCAAGGCCCATGACCTCGATGAGGCCGATATTTTCTTTTTTGATGTGATGATACTCAGCATGTGGATGGAAGATGCCAAGCGGATGCTTTTCGCTGGTAATGTTGCAGCGCAACGCAAGAAAGACCTCGTAAGTCTCATCTTCAAGCTTGCGAACAACAGGGGTAACCGTGTTGTGGAGCTCGCCGTCAGTTTCCGCATAAACAGAGACGGACTCGTCGGTATAGCTGCGCCATGCGGTGATGATAAACTCTGCAGCTTTGAGTGCTTCTTCTCGACTGGTAGAGGAGAGGCGAAGAACGGAGAGTGGCCACTTGAGAATTGCGCCTGCCACCTCGGGGAACTGCTTGAGCTCAAACTCTTCCGCAACTTCTGCGCGCATCATAGGGAACTCGTAACGTCCGCCCTGGTAGTGATCGTGCGAGAGGATCGATCCGCCCACAATAGGTAGGTCGGCATTAGAGCCAATAAAGTAGTGGGGGAATCTGTCCACAAAGTCGAAGAGATTGACAAGCGCCTCGTGATCAATGTGCATTGGAATGTGATCAGAGTTCATAGCAATGCAATGCTCGTTGAAGTACGCGTATGGACTGTACTGGAATCCCCAACGATGCTGATTGAGCTCAATAGGGATGATGCGCAGGTTCTGCCTGGCAGGATGAGCACCTGCGCCAGACGAAGCGCCGCGTCCGGAGTAGCCCTCGTTATCCAGGCAGAGCTGGCATGCGGGGTACTTCTCGCCAGAAGTGTTTTGAGTTGTTTTAGCTGCTGCAATCTCACGAGGATCTTTTTCTGGCTTGGAGAGATTGATGGTAATCTCCAGGTCTCCCCAGGTAGTTGGGGTAGTCCACGTGATATTCCTGGCAATGGCGCTTCTTCTGACATAGCCTGCATCGCAGCAGAGCGTGTAGAACCAGTCAGTTGCGGCGCGAGGTCCCTCGGCAACGTACAGCTCATTGAAATGGCGCGCCACCTCGGAAGGCTTTGGCAGCAGAAGGCCCATGACGCGCATGGCAAAAGAGTCTTCACCGCTCTGGGTGTTCTCGGCAAGACCGTGAGCAACAGCTAAGCGAGCAAGCTCGGCAAGTGTCTGGTCAAGATCAAACGACTCCAGGTCAATTTTCTCCCAAGGTTTAACGGGAGCGGGCCCCTCGTACGAGAGCATATCCAGCAGAGCGTTATAGCACCAGGTCAGATCCTCAGTTTGAATAAGTCCGCGCTCGCATGCATATGCAACAAGCTGCTGAATACACAGTGCGCTTTCGTTATCTGCTACAGCCATTGTGCGCAAGCTCCCTGGTCAGAGATGGCGTAGTGGCGGCAAGCACCTTCGCCAAACCACTGGTTCATTTGTGCGATAAAGGTCTCGACAAGGGCGAGAGGAACAAAGCACTGGATAGAGCCGCCAAAACCGCCGCCGTGAATGCGAACGGCGCCAGAACCTTTTAAGATGCTCTCGGCCAAGCCAAGGGCAAGCATAGCCGGCTGATACGAGCCAGAAGTAGAAACGTTCTGCAGGTACATACCGGAGCTTGCACCGGAAGCGTTGGTGAGTGCGATAAAGGACTCAATATCAGAGTTTTGAAGATCTGCCCATCTCTTGTCTACCAGGTCATTCTCGTACCAATAGTGAATAGCGCGGAGAAGAGCGCGGTCTCCAAGATCTTCTCGCAGCTCATTGACACGAGCTTGGAAGTCTTCAACGGGAACCTCAGAAAGGCGAGTCTTGCCAAAGGCCGCGGCAACTTTCTGCATCTCAACAGGTACAGCGGCATACTCATCGGTGAAGGCAACGTGATCACAGCCAACATCAACAAGGCAGAGAGCATAGCCGTAATCCTCAAAGTTGAGGTCTAGCTTTTCTGCCTGTGGCTCTGCGGGATCTTCAAAGTTCATAAAGGCAAGGCCGCCAAGGCAAACAGCCAGCT
>JABZGZ010000132.1 GCA_015259105.1 Atopobium sp.
TGACCCGCCACGACGATGGCCGCAACCGCGACTGAAGGCACTGTGGATACGACTCTTGTCAAGCGGGGCAGCAGCATTACTACTTGTTGTCACGAACTCGTTCTATCGCAGTACTCTCACAAACGAGATTTTCGTCGGGGATTGGCAGGAAAATCTGGTCTTTTTCATGGGTGCTTGGGCACTTTATGCTGCAGTAGCTGGAGCCACGTATCTTACGCCTGGACCCAGCCACGAAGCACATGACAAACTCAGTAGATGAATTCAGCTAGAGCTTGTCATGCTGTCCTCTTGGTTTTTTCTCTAGGCTCAACGCCCAAATAGCCGTATGCCCACTGGAACCGTCTGTGAGAAGGCCAACGTATCTGTTATCTAATGGGAGCCTGATTTCTTAAAAGAATCTGTAAATTCTGCCTGAAAACGTTAAAGAATCTGTGGATTTGCCTGATTTTGCAAAAGAATCGGTAGCTCAAATACAGATTCTTTGCACTTTTCAGGCAGACTTTGAACTCAAGGTTGCTTTTCAAGGATGCTCTTCATGGAGCCTGATTTGCTCAACAAGTCTGGGCAATTTGCCGGAAAAGTGCACTAAGTCTGAGTGGTTTTGCCGGTTTTTCTCGCCATGTCTGAGTAAATTTACTCAGACATGATGCACTTTTCAGGCGGGATAAAAGTAAACAATCTAGTGACTCGACAAATTCTTTGCAAGCAAAAAGCCCTTCTCGCCAGATGGAGAGAAGGGCTTTGTTTGTGCGATGTTGACGTGCAGTGATACGCGGTTTGCGCACGAACACGCGCCAGAGGACGAAGAAGCACGAAGCGCTTACTTCAAGAACTCCTTGACGGACGCGAGGACGCTTGGAGTATCCAGGCCGTACTTGGCAAGAACCTGAAGCGCAGGTCCAGACTCGCCATAGGTGTCCTGAACGCCGATAACCTTGACCGGAACAGGGTTGTTCTCGGAAAGTGCCTGGCAAACCGCACTACCCAGGCCACCAATGATGGAGTGCTCCTCAATGGTCACAACCTTGCCGGTCTTTGCTGCAGAAGCGGTAATCAGCTCAGTATCCAAAGGCTTGATGGTGTGAATGTTAATGACCTCAGCGTTGACACCCTCTGCTGCTAGCTGCTCTGCAACCTCAAGAGCCACAGGAACCATAAGTCCGCAGGCCTCCAGCGTGACGTCAGTACCTTCCTTAAGGACAATGCCCTTACCCAGCTCAAAGTGGTAGTCAGGGTTGGTGTTGAACACAGGGACAGGCAGGCGACCAAAACGCATGTAGACAGGACCATCATGGTCGTAAGCGGCCTTGACGGCGGCCTCAGCCTCAACAGCGTCGGATGGGATGATAACGGTCATACCAGGAATGGTACGCATAACAGCAATATCCTCATTGCACTGGTGGGTAGCGCCGTCCTCTCCTACCGAGAGGCCTCCATGAGTAGCGCCAATCTTGACGTTTAGGTGAGGATAACCCACCGAGTTTCTGATCTGCTCAAACGCGCGACCAGACGTGAACATTGCAAACGAAGTTGCAAAGACCTTGTGACCAGTAGCCGCAACGCCAGCTGCCATGCCAATCATATTGGCCTCAGCAATGCCGCAGTCCACAAAGCGATCAGGGTACTCCTCGCCATACTTGCCGGAGCGAGTAGCCTCTGCCAAGTCAGCATCAAAGACGAGAAGATCGTCGTGCTCTTTACCAAGCTCTACCAGGGCTTTTCCGTATGCCTCTCTGGTGGCAATTTTCTGTACGTCTGCCATGTTATGCCACCTCTCCCTCAAGCTCTTTCATAGCCTGCTCGTATTGCTCCTGGTTAGGAGTCTTACCGTGCCAGCCTACCTGGTTCTCCATGAAGGAGACACCCTTGCCCTTTACGGTGTGGGCAATGATAACGGTTGGCTGACCCTTAACGGTACGAGCCTCAGCAAATGCTGCAGCAAGCTGATCAAAGTCGTGCCCATCTGCCACTTCAATGACGTGGAATTTGAAC
>JABZGZ010000133.1 GCA_015259105.1 Atopobium sp.
CTTTCAAACGTTCTCGTGATGCAGATTTTTTATGGGTTGAATCGGAGAGATTTCATGGCTGCTATGAACGAAAAGGACTATTACGCCATCCTTGGTGTTTCTGAGTCCGCGACAGCTGAAGAAATTAGAAAAGCTTTTCAAACTAAAGCTCGCAAGCTTCATCCAGACGTCAACAAAGAGCCTGATGCTGAAGAGCGTTTTAAAGAGGTCTCTGAGGCATATGCTGTTTTGTCAGATGCCGAGAAACGCCGTCGCTATGACGCAATGAGAAGCGGCTCTTTCTACGGCGGCGGTTATGGCCCCTCTGGTTATCCTGGTGGATCCACGTACGGAGGTTCTCCTTTTGAGGGAGGATTCCCGTTTGGCGATATTAACTTTAATAATTGGACTACTGGATCTCAAAAGCGCTCTCGCGCATATAAGCCTCAGACAGGTGCAGATATTGTCTACGACTTAACACTAAATGATACTGACGCTAAAAATGGTGTTAAGAAAGGCATCACGTATCAGCGTTTTGTAACCTGTGATGCTTGTGATGGTAAGGGATCTCAGCATAAGACTGAGGCAACCACCTGTCCTACCTGTCATGGAACAGGCCACATTGATATTGATCTTTCTTCCATTTTTGGAGTTGGAAAGTTTAGAGTTGATTGTCCAGAGTGCGATGGTGCCGGACACGTTGTACAGGACCCCTGTGATGTTTGTGGTGGTTCGGGACGTGTTTTATCTGCAAGTGAAATTATGGTTGATGTACCAGCTAATTCACATGATGGCGATCAAATCAGAGTACCTGGAATGGGAAATGCAGGAACAAATGGTTCTGCAACTGGCGATTTTATTGTAAATATCAAGGTTCCTTCAGAGCAGTTGACATTCCGTCAGCGCGCGGGAGCTCGTATTACTGGTATTACTGCAATGCTTTTAGTATTTGTGGCACTTAATTTGAGGTCACCGCTATTTGCCATTGTTTTGATTCCACTTTTGATATTTGGCATTAGAAATGTTCTTGCAGATGGCGTCAAGATGAACGCCGGCTGGTGGAGAAGCTTTGCGAATGCATTTGTTTCGGGAATCATCAATGGTGCCTTCTACTCAATTATTATTATGACTTTGTATGCTTGTACGGCCGGTTTGGGCCATGTTGGTTATATGGGAATTTAAGTTTTAGGTTTTACAAGGGGAGAGTTAGTAAGCGTGGCAGAGAAGAAAGACTTCTACGAGCTCTTAGGTGTTGCTCGTGATGCAGACCAAAAAACTATCAAGCGAGCTTTTTTAAAGCTTGCAAGAAAGCTGCACCCTGATGTTTCTGATGACCCTCATGCAGAAGAAAAGTTTAAAGAGGTAAACGAAGCTTATTCTGTACTTTCAGATGAGCAAAAGCGAGCCAACTATGACCGTTATGGTGATCCTAATGGTCCATCTGGTTTTGGCGGCGGCTATGTGGATATGTCAGATATCTTTGGCGGCGGTTTTGGCGGCTTTGGAGATATCTTTGATTCCTTCTTTGGCGGAAGCCATGGTGGCCGAGGTGCTGCTCAACGCACTCGTGGTAGTGATATGGGTATCAGGCTGTCCATTACGCTGGAAGAAGCCGCAGCTGGAGTTACTAAAACTATCTCATATAACAGACTTTCTACCTGCGATGATTGTAATGGCACCGGTCTTGGTGAGGGCGGAAAAATTGAAGACTGTCCGCGCTGTCACGGTACGGGCACGGTAGTCCAGGTTCAAAATACTGTCTTTGGCCAAATGCAGTCTCAGACAGTTTGTCCAGAGTGCCAAGGAACAGGTAAGAAGGTTGAGCACGCGTGCGAGACCTGTGGAGGTCAGGGAAGAACTCCTGATCACGAGCGTGTTTCTGTAGAAATTCCTGCAGGCGTTCATTCTGGCCAGTCAATTTCCATTGCCGGTAAAGGTGAAGCGGGCGTTAGAGGTGACACCTCTGGTGACCTTATCGTAACCATTGAGGTTTCCCAGCATAAGGA
>JABZGZ010000134.1 GCA_015259105.1 Atopobium sp.
GCTTATGGACTGGCTTCTTACCATGGCAGAAGAGCGTGGCGAGAAACCCCAGGATAAGGTAGCCGTTTCTACTATCGTATCTTCCGCTATGCCTGACGTCCTGGCACGTGCTCGCGGCTTTGAGATGCGCCGCGTCCTTACGGGCTTCAAGTACATCGGCGACCAAATTGACCAGCTCAAGGATGCCGGCGAGGAAGATCGCTTCCTCATGGGCTTTGAGGAGTCCTACGGCTATCTTGTTGGCACCCACGCTCGCGATAAGGACGCTATTGTTGCAACTATGCTCTGCGTAGAGATGGCTTCTTGGTATGCTGCTCGCAACATGGATCTCTATGAAGCAATGGATGCCTTGTACCAGCGCTATGGCTACTACCTCAATGGCGTTGTTAACGCTGCCTATCCAGGTGCCGAGGGCGCCGCAAAGATGGCTCAGATTATGAGTAGCCTGCGTAAGAATCCACTGGAAACGGTGGGCAATTACAAGGTTGTTGGCGTAACAGACTATGCTGAGTGCGCAGAAATGCCTCGCGTTTCGGGTCTGCAGAAAGAGGCTCCTCAGACGCTGCCAGCATCCAACGTTATTGAGTATAGGCTTGAGGGAGACAACAAGGTCATCTTCCGTCCATCAGGCACCGAGCCTAAGGTCAAGGCCTACCTCTTTGCCAACGGCAAAACTCGCGAAGAGGCTGAGGCTCGCGTTGCAGAGCTCAGCGAGGCTGCACAGAAGGTGCTTTCATAGTTCGTCTTTACCTCTAAAACGTTTTTCCACGCAATATTTTGGCGAGAAACCCGTCCAGCCCAGCATTCACCTTTTGTGGATGCTGGGTTTTTACTCGGCAGCCTTTACCGTCACGGTGTACAGGGCATTTGCAGCGCCGGCAATAGTTTCTGCCGCCCATGGACGTGCGCTTACCTCAGGGGACAGAGGGTCGTGGACATTTACGGTGCCGTCATCGTTCTTGCTGGTTACCAAAATCCAGTGATCGCCATCAGAGCTCAGCTTATTACCCTTAACCTCAACAAGCAGGAAGGTTTCAGCATCTAGAAGCGTGGTGATATTGTCGGCAGAAATGCTATAGCTGTCAGCGGTAAGACCAAGGTTAGCTAAGTTCTTCTCGAGAAATGATCTGTTCATTCCAGAGTCGGTGTCCGTTGCTTTAGCGGTTTCAACAGCGCCCGCAATATCTGCTGGAGTCCAGTTGTTCTTTCCGGTAAGGCCCATGTATGCCATAGAAAGGGCAGTTGGACCAGAGCCCTTGGTGGCAATTACAGAGCCGGCATATGAGACGCCGCCCCACCTGGAGTCCCAGGTATAAAGCTGAGGAGCTGTGCCTTTGGTGATTGAATCGTCGTAGGTTTTGGCTTTGCCGTCAGAATCGGGATAGTTTGCAACAAAATCAATAGCCTCAGGGTGGGCGAGCGCCAGCTCAATGAGGCTTTTATCGCTGTATTTATCAGCGTGTTCTGCAATCCACGCAAGGTTTTTGTTCTGATCTAACTTGGCTGCCAGGGCTTTAGTCAGCTCCTCTGAAGTTCCCACAGCAACACGAGAATCAACGGAGTTGGCCTCTACCTCTGGAGTAGATTCTTTAGCGCAACCACGCACGCAGCTCGACACAATAAAGACCAGTAAAAGTGCTGCAATAACCGCTAGACCAATGACAATATAGGTTCTCGTGCGAGAATCAATGCGATGTAGTAGAGATTGTCTCTTAAAAAGAATGGCCTGCGAACCAAGGGTATTTCTCTTGCGACGTCTTGCCTGCCTATCAGAAATACCGCCATCACGAGGAGGACGGCCATTTTGTGGAGGACGACGACGCATTGCAGAATCTCCGTAGGAGCCTTGTCTTCTATCAGGTGAATCATTCAGGGGCATGGCGGCCTCCAAGCCGTAAAAATAGTTTCACTCATGATGAATCATACGGCGAGAAGTGTATAAATACTTTTAGAAAACGGTGAATGCAATATTC
>JABZGZ010000135.1 GCA_015259105.1 Atopobium sp.
TTTTATAAGTTTGGATATTTATATAAAAAGTTTCATGGCAACTTTTGGGTCGCACTTGAGCCACATTCAAGATGTATTTAAGAGCCATTGCCATTGCCATTGGCATTGCCATGATATTCGTAGAAATTCAAAAGATATTTGAGCAGCTATTTGCAACCCTTCCTGGAAAACTGAAATCAGCTTAACAGGGATTTAACACCTCTTCTGTTGTACTAGAGTCAGGAGAAGGGAGTATCTATGAAATCAAAGCAAGCTTGTGGCTGGAGCTGCCGTCTACGTATCCTGCCTATTCTATTTTTGCTGCTAGGATGTGCATTTGTAGTCTATGGCGCTTCTCGCGGAGAGGTTGATACCGTATTGGGAAAAGCAGTACGAATCTGCCTTGAGTGTGTAGGTATTGGTTAGGTGACCTGCGGTGAAAGTGCTCTCAGGGATAAAATTTCTTGGAAAGAAAGTGCGAGAATTTATCACTAAAAGAGGTTTCGTGCAGGCATGCGCAACCTTTCTAACCAACCCTCACCTAACAAATTTTGCTAAGGGAACTATCTATACTGGTCCAGCAAAGTCAGTCTGTGTCCCTGGACTTAACTGCTATTCTTGCCCAGCAGCTACGGGTGCTTGCCCTATTGGAGCATTTCAGGCGGTAGTTGGATCTTCTAAATTCAGCTTCTCGTATTACATTACGGGCATTTTGATTCTTATTGGAACTTTGCTAGGCAGGTTTGTCTGCGGATTTCTTTGTCCATTTGGCTGGGTACAAGATCTTCTCCACAAGATTCCATTCCCAAAAAAATTTAGCACCAAAAAGCTCAAAGCCTTGCGCTATTTGAAGTACGTCATATTAATTGTGCTTGTCTGGGCTCTACCAGCTTTGATTCAAAATGCCGTAGGAATGGGAGAGCCTTATTTCTGTAAGTATGTTTGTCCACAGGGAATTCTCGAGGGAGCAATTCCGCTTTCTTTAGCAGATGTCAGCATTAGGGCAGCTCTGGGCACACTTTTTACGATGAAGTTCAGCATTCTGGCAACTATCGTACTGTTGAGCATCATGTTTTATCGTCCTTTTTGCAAATGGATTTGCCCGCTCGGGGCTTTTTATTCTCTGTTCAATCGCATCTCAATTTTGCAGTATCGAGTTGACGAGAAGACCTGTGTAAGCTGCGGAAAGTGTGCGCGTACATGCAAGATGGACGTAGATATCACGAAGAATAACGCAGATCCTGAGTGCATTCGCTGCGGAGAGTGCATAAAGGTCTGTCCTGTTCATGCGATTGACGCAAAGCTCCTGTTAATCAACAAGAAAATTGAGCAGTCGGAAAAGGTTGCTACAGCAAAGCGTATGGCTGATCTACAGATGACAAGCTCATCAAAGTAAGTGTCATAAAACGTGTATAGCTACGTTTCGTACGTAGAAAAGACAGAAAGGACTATGAAATGAAAAAATTTGTAACAAAATCCCTGACGTATGTCGCTGGCCTACTTATGGCAGTTGCGCTTGTTGGATGTAGTGTTGGTGGTACTGGCAACACAGGCACAACAACCACTCCAACTGCCGAGCAGCAGAATTCTGCTGCAGTTCCACCTGAGGCAGCATCAAAACTGCACCTCAAAGACGGCGATACCTTCCCAGATTTTAAGGCAACAGATATCACTACTGGCGCTACCTATGACAACACCGTCTTTGGGCAGAATAAGGTCACTGTTCTGACCTTCTGGTTCAATGGCTGTACTGGCTGCATTCAGGAGATGCCAATGCTTCAAGAACTAGCTGATACCTATAAGGACAAAGGTGTTAATGTCCTGGGCGTCAACGCCGAAGCCGCATATACAGATGACGCTAAGAAGGAGGCCGTGAACATTCTCCAGAAGCAGGGCGTTACCTACGGAAACGTCGCTCTTGATCCTCACAGCGACGGCGGTCACGTTATCGAAGGCCTAACAGCGTTCCCAACTACAA
>JABZGZ010000136.1 GCA_015259105.1 Atopobium sp.
TTGGACGTTTGAGCAAGCCAGCCACATGATGAGCCGCTTGGCCATGAACCGCTGGATTGTTCCGCGCGATATTGACCCCGCAACGTATGATCCAAATAAATAATTCCCCATTTTCTAACAACCAAATAGAAAGGCTTAACCATGAAGAAGATTCTTCAATGGCTGGCTGTTGCTGTCTTTGCGGTGTTGGTATTTGTGCCAGCATTTGCACAGGCTCAGACGGTACCGACCACAATTACCAGCTTTAGAGTTACCGACAAAAACAAGCAGGACTTGACCTCTGCATTCACGAACCAAGACATCTACTTGACAGCGTCTTGGCAGGCACAAGGAGAAGTCCATGAGGGCGACACATTCTCGCTGGGTATTCCAGATATTCTCGACTTTCCTGCAACTAACGCGGCCAGCTTCAACATTTACGCGCCCGACGGTAACGTCATGGCAACGGCGCAAGTAACACCCGGACGCGTCACGATCACTTACACGGCGTGGGTTGAAGGTAAAGACCACGTGCAAGGTACGCTTTGGCTTGCGGCACACGTCAAAGGTGACGCAGCGGCTGGAACAACCACGCTAAGGCTCATTGATGAAGCCACGGGGCAGGTCGTAGAAACTAGCTTCGAGACACGGCATTATGGAATTATCCAGCACGAGCTCATCGCAAAGTGGGGCGTCAAGACAGACCACGGCACGGTCGAGTGGTCAGTCAGACTTAACCACGCAGCGGACAACCTCACAAACGTTGTACTAGAGGATACAGCGCAAGAGGGTACACGCATTATCCCTGGCTCATTTAGACTCTACCGCGTTCACATGGACGCATACAGCAACATTGACCCTGCAAGCTGGGTGCGTATCAACGTTCCCGAGCCAGTAATCAACGGCAGCGGCTTCACTTGGGACTTGTCGAGCGTTGATTTCCAGGGCAACCAGTACTTCATGTATTACGAAACGGAAGGCACAGAGACTACCTCGAACTCTATCCAGCTAAAGAGCCGCGAGACCACGCAGGGCTCACGCTATCAGTACGTTAGCCAGGACAGCGGCGGCAACGGCAACGGCGATAACCGACCAGCAGAGCCAGTAGAGCCACAGCCACAGCCCGAGCCGGAGACTCCACCAACTCCAACACCTACACCCGAGCCAGTGCCAACGCCGCAGGACGCAGACCCCGAGCCACAGCCCGAGCCAGCAAAGCCAGCCAAGAAGGCAAAGAAAGCCGCACTACCAAACACAGGAGACCCAAACTGGGATTACTACTACGGCGCACTAAACATGTGCCTTGGTGTGCTTATTGGTGGCTTTCTTACGTTCAGCAGCATGTACCTAAACCGAAAGAGGGACTAATGGATCTTGAAGAAATCGGAATGTCTGCATTCAGTGTTGAGCTTCTGCAGAAGCTAGCTAAAGACTTCTATAACATTGGCCGCGAAGAAGGCTTCGACGTAGGATTTACCGCGGCACTTTGCACCATTGCTTCAGTGGGCAAGAAGGAAAGCGCAGAGAATGCGCTGAAGTGCGCGGAAGACTTCATCAACGGCCACTCGCTAACGAAGAAGCAAAGACAAGAGTCGACGAGCTCGCAGATCTGTCCGCAAGTCTAGGACTAGGAGATGTATTGAAATGATGAACCTCGATGAATATACCGACAAGCTCGCGGAGCTTGCTGCAGAAAGTGTCACGGAGAGCGACCTTCAGTTTCTAAAGGGTAGAAACGTGTATCTCTCTGGACCAATCACAGGCGTGAAAGGGTACAAATACCCATTCATCTTTGTGGAGAAAGTTCTGAGCAAGGTAAGCGACGGCATGGTGTTCAACCCAGCCACAGAGATACCTTCAGACTCTCCATATGAGGCCGCTATGGCCACATGCTTACAGGCTCTATCGCTTAGAGTCAGAGACGGCGAAGACGAGCCTTATTATCCGATGTATGGGGTGATG
>JABZGZ010000137.1 GCA_015259105.1 Atopobium sp.
GTCTTGGAGCTGGCCAAGCGATGGCGTTCTTGCTGTCCCAGGAAAGGGATCCAGCGTCGCGATATGGATACCGGAGCGAAACTGTTCGCCGCGCTCGGCCAGCCAGTTCTCATGCACGGTGCCAGACCTTCCCGGGACTTGACCGAGCCGGGGATAACGACTTCGATATAGACTTGAAAAATGAGCATAAACTATCAGGAGCTTTTCTCTCGGCTGACGAAGCGCTATGGTCTTGTGGATCCTGAGGTGCTTCTTAAGGTTTTGGCGCCTTTGCACGTTCCGATCCAAACGCTTGACAAGCGGATCTTCAAGGTGCCGGGCCAGAGCCATTGGAGAGCGTCTTTCACGATGGAGCTTAATGAACGCTCCAGGTCGATCCTTGCGCCAGGAAGAACTGGAAAATTTGTGTCAAAGGGGCACGTTGAGGGGATCGAGCCGTGGGGTGAAATATGCAAGGGGCGCGTGCTCGCGATCGATCCCTCGAGAGCCGTAGCTGAAGGTGAAGTATACGTCGGCTCAAATAAGAAGGGCCTCGAAAAGGCTCTGGAAGTCCTAACGCGCGATGATTACTTGGAAATTGATCAATATGGAGCTTCGGCAAAAGTGCTCAGTTCGCTAACTGAGGCAGCTCTCGCTACCGTTCTTGAAGAAGAAGGCTATGAGGTTTTGCGCATGCCTGAGGATATGGCGAAGCACATCGACCACTACGCAAATTACGACTTCCGAGCTACCCGTAACGGTGTTACAAAAAAGATCGAGGTTAAGTCAATCTGGGGCACAGATACTCGATTTGCTCGATTGATCCATAGCAAGGGGGGCGAGTATCAAACGAGTAGTTGCAAATTTGTGACACAGGATTTCTTCGCTGTCAGCTTGTTTTTGAGGACGGGAAACATTCGAGACTTTGCCTTTGCTCGAAGCGTTCCTAGAGATCTTGCCCCGTACGGTCTACCTCGGGCAGGCAAGTTCCCGGATTATGTCAACCAGAATCCACTCTGCGAAATTGGGGATGGCACCTGGGTTAGCGATCTATCTCAGATTTGGAATCTCGCATAAATCCAGAAGTGTTTCTTGATACCTCCTGGAAGAAGGATGCCTTTTCTTCCTCGAAGCTATCTCGCGCATTTTGGTATCTGATTGCTGCTTCACTGAGGGTTTCCAAAGATGCTGAGTCTACTGGCAGCACTAGCTTTGGCAGAATCTTGCTCTCAATAGCTGGATAGGCAATTCCGACGTTGTTTCTCAGGATCTGCTGCGTAACGAAGTCTGTCTGTAGGAGAGCTGCTAAAGCGAGTGGAGCAATGTTAGTCGATTCTAGGACTGCGAATCCTGTTGAACAAATAGCTCCATCTAGGTGAGCAGGCACTACTCCCAGAGTCTTTCTCTCAGGTCGAACGGTTGAGATCAGAATGTCACCTTCACGGACGAGGTTGCGTGCCCTGGAGGGTGCCTTGCTGCACAGGGTCTCTTTTGCAGAGACACTGAGCTCCTGCCCATCAACATCAGAGATCTCGATATATTGAAATGTGGAATCTTGGAGTTTTCTTGGGTCAAGCCGAGCCTTGCTCAGCTTACATACGTCCCCTACCCGTACCAAGGAATTGTTCTCTGCAATCTCCCGCTCAATATCAAGAGGAAGTGAGGCGTGGTATGTGGCATCCCAACGGTTGTTTTCATCGAAATCTTCAACGAATCGTAATCGATCCGAGTATTCCTCACACTTGATCTGGCGCATGATTTGAGGTAGCTCGTTGATACCATCGAAGATTTTTCGCCGTTGGGCTCCACGGGAGCTCACGCTGTATCCAACGTCTCTACAGATTGCGAAACGCGCACCGATACCAGGACGTTTGATCTTCCTGAGGGGAAGCACGGAAGTCTTCGTTGCGGTGCCGGCGGCTGCGAATG
>JABZGZ010000138.1 GCA_015259105.1 Atopobium sp.
AAATCAAACTTCGATTTCCCTGGTTACCTTACGGTACACCCCGGTTAAATTCATTTCAAGAATTTCGTCAATCGCTTGATCGTTCGCTAAATTGTCATCAAAAACCGAAAGATCTGACGACGTCCTAGCCACCCTACCTAGGTAGGCAGAGGTATGGTACCCGTGTTGTATGTCCCAGAGGTACCATTTATCAAACTCATCAAACGGATCGTAAGGATTGTCAGTTGTTGTCAACCTACTTACCAGCATGGTGTGTGCTCTCTCCTTTCTGATGAGTTCATTCATTGATCGCACGACGAACAGTGGACGTGGACACCCCAAGTGCTTCTGCTATCTCAGCAGTGGTCGCACCGTTCCTTGACATAGCTTCAGCTCTCGCAGCCTGAGCGCTTGTCAGTCCTCGTTGAGTTCGAGGTGTTGCCAGTTGCCTGATGTACTCGATGTCGGCGTTGGCCACTATCTGTTCAAGGAAGTGATTTGAGACAGCCCCCTTTTGGATGGCCTCCCATTCTCGAGCAGTTGGTGCTACCCGACTACCAGCCTTGTCTGCACCGAGTCGGTGACGAGCGGTCTTAAGCGCCATCGATTCAAGCTTTGCAATCTCATCATCGTCAATGTCCGGATTCGAGGCCCGCTTGGCGTCCACTACCCCCTTGGCCACTGCCTGGGCTTGGCGCTCCAGGGGCTTGTTACGAAGGGCGGTGTTGAGTTTAGCCCGTAGGGATGAAACCTCGGGGGCGTACTCTTTTGCGGCACGGGGGTTCTTTACCAGGGACGGCTGACGAATAGATTGCAGACGGGCTTTATTAGCCATGCTTTTTAGCTTATTAGCATGCTCGGCATATAAAGCCTCCATATCAGTACCGGAAGATAATGAGTGGGCATTCTTAACCGTACTCATTTTATTCGTCTTGGTCTGATAATAAACCTTCTTGGTGGTCCCATTCTTAAGGGTCTTGGTATAGTACCTACCAGTCTCCTTATAAATGAGCTCACCAGTCTTGGGGTCTATATGACCGCCTTCTGAGGCACGGCGTAGTTTACGTTCAGGAACATATGCCTTGGATTTGGCGAGAGAGATAAGAGTAGAAGCTCCACCCCCATTTTGGTATTTCTTCTTTAGTTGGGAAATACCGTTATCTTTCTCTGACTGAACATAGTTCAATCCGTGCTTCTCGGCGTCGATAACCACCATAGAGTGGCGAACCGCTCTAGCGATTTCCGAAGGCTTGGCATCGTGCAGAGTCATGTCAGTAATCAGATTACTAATCTTGCCCATCTCGGTCTGCGTATTGGTCATACGCTTCATACCCGGAACCGCGGGATATGCGGTTTTAGGGTCGAAACCTTTAAGGCCGCGAAGAGTTGGGGTGGTCTTAACTTTAGTGGTTCCACCGAGAGGAATGACTACTGCATTGTCTCCATCGAAGTCTGCCCCAGACAAGCGCTCAGCAACCGAAGGATGAATGCCCACGGCATCTTTAGCCTTGGGTGTGATAAGACGCTTGCCGTCCTTGAATTTGTTGTTGACAACCAACTCAGGGATCTCGAAAGTGCCGCCATGCGGGTATCGGACCAGCGCCACTCGCTCCCCATGCTTGAAGTTCGGGGCATAGATCTCGTTAGGCTTAATATTCTTAAGCGGAAGGAGAACCTGAGCAGCCTGACGCGGAAGAGCGGCAGCTTTCAAATGTACGGAAGCGGAATCAACCGTCTCTGCAAACTTCTCAAGAAGCTTTCGCTTGATGACCGGGTTCGTAAGAGACAGAATCTCTTGCAAATCGTCTTCATACTTCTTGCGAGTGATGCCGAGCTGGCGCTTAGCCATGTCGAGCCTCTGTTTGGAGAGAAACTGGGAAGCCAGAGACTTGCTCCAAGAGTCCCAAGAGCCTT
>JABZGZ010000139.1 GCA_015259105.1 Atopobium sp.
ATTCTGTTGCCGATTCTGCTCATCTTTATGGTTATCATCGCGGCCGACAAACACATCATGGGCAAGTACGCCAACGGCCGCATTTGGAACGCGCTGACCTGGTTTACCATCGTCACCGTTATTATCCTGACCATTGTGATGTTCATTCTGCAGGCCATGGGCTTGTAGCAAACGTCACGCAACTGCAACACAAAAAGGGCGAGAAGATCGATCTTCTCGCCCTTTGTTTTATGCGTTTATCTGCGGCTTATTACTTGCTTGCCTTGTCAAACTCGTCCTTGAAGTCAGAGAACATCTTGCCCATGCGGCCAAGCTGCATACCAAAACCCTTAGCGGCCTTGTTAGCGGTGGCCTGCGTGGACGACTTGCTCGCAGGCTTAGTAGCAGGCTTACTAGCTGCGCTCTTGTCAGCCGCAGCCTGCTCCTCCGCAGATGGCTTCTCGAGGCGAACATCCTCTGCAGCAATGGAAGCCGGGCGCTCGGAATCGTCTTCTGCGTCAGGCTCGGTAGCATCTTCGATAGCACGCTTTGCCTTGGCCAGCGTCTTACCCAGGGCAAACGCGCCTTTCTCGGTAGCCTCTGCAACAGCCTTTCCAGCCTTGGCGGTAGCCTCAGAAGCCTTTGCGGCGGCGGCTGCGTATCCCTCGCCTGCCTTTGCAGCTAGACCACCGGTAAGCTGGGCATCTGCTGCCTCATCGGAGAGGACCATGGCGCCGTTGGAGTAGCCCAGCAACCACTCAGGCTTGATGGCAAACGAACCTACCAGCGCTTCCGATCCGGCACCGTCACCCACAAGAAATGCCGAGACCACACCAGTGACCTGATCAAACTCTGCGCCGCTCACGTAGCCCAGACTTTTTCCACTCTTAGTGCGAGCCTCCATACCGTGCCATAGAATGCAGGTATCAAAGTCCAAGTTCAAGCGCTTGATTGCTGCTTTATCGACGTTATTCTCGGGATCCTTAACGCAAAGGCCCTGCTCAATGGTCTCTAGAGACTCAAACGTGACAAAAGCGTCGTCCTGCTTAATCATGCCAGCAATATCGGGCTTCTGAACCATCACACCCACTACCTGCGAAGGCTGGCCCTGTTTGAATGGGGCAAAAACCACGTTGTGGATTTTTCCCAGCTTGGAAAAACGCTCTTCTCCCGCATGCTTGCCCTTTGTAGCAGGCTTTTTGGGGAGAAGGACCTTTGCGCCTAGGAGCTCGGTTGTTTTCACGTGAAACCTCTCTATAAAAAACGGGACGTCATAAGGCGTCCCGTCACATTGCTTGTAAGCGAGGCTTATGCCTCCTGGTAGCCCTCACCAGCACTCTCCTGGTCGTGGGACTCAACGTTCTCGATGCGAACTGCCTGAGCCTCAGCGGTTGTGGCAGTTGGCTCTGGAACAACAAAGGAGTCTGCAACAACATCAGCAGCATCTGCGACAGTATTAGAAGCAGAGGTCACAGCGTCAGAAAGTGACTCACGGAGCTGATCCATGCGCTCGCGAGCAAGATCAACCTTTGCACGGAGCTCGTCGGTCTTTGCGTCAACAGTAGGCTTGACCTCGTCAATCTTAGTGCTCACAACCTTAGATGTGCGCTCATAAGAATCAAGTGCGGAATCCCATGCGTCATTGACAGCATCTGCAGCCAACGCGCGAGTCTCCTCGCCGGAACGTGGAGCCAGGAAAAGACCAGCTACAGCGCCAGCAGCAGCACCAAAAATAGCGCCTAGAAAGAAACCAGCAGACTTCTTGCTCATAAGTACCTCCTGTTAAACAGCAAAACGCTGTACGTAATCATACCGCAATAAGGGCGTTTATCGAACGGGCTTTGAACGAGGAACGTTAATCATGTGCCAGTCGTCTGGGACGTCGGGGACCTCAGAGTCGTCT
>JABZGZ010000013.1 GCA_015259105.1 Atopobium sp.
TACGTAAGTAGACGCCTCGAAACTTGCACGTAGTAGTGGACTACTTCTTCTGGACGTACTTCAAGCAGTCAAGAGTGACAGCGGTCAGGATAATAACGCCCGAGAAGACAAACTGAAGGTTGGTGTCGATACCAAGAATGGTCAGTGCATAAGTCAGTGCGGTGAAGATAAGAACACCCACGGTAACACCGGAGATCTTACCAATACCACCGGTGAACGAGACGCCACCAACAACGCAGGCTGCGATTGCGTCCATGTCCCAACCCTGGCCGTAAGCTGCGGAACCAGAGCCAACCATGCGCATGGCCTCAAGCCAAGAGCCAAATCCATACAGAATACCAGCCATAACAAAGGCGCCAACCATAACTCTAAAGACTGAAATACCAGAAACAGCTGCTGCCTCAGGGTTTCCACCTACGGCGTAGAGGTTCTTACCAAAGGTTGTCTTGTTCCAGATGAACCAAACAATAGCGATAGCTGCGATTGCCCACAAAATGATGGATGGGAATTTGCCAATTCGTGGAATAACCATGTCTGGAATGGATGGCTCAATAGCGCCGAACGAAACACCCTTTGTTGCATAGGTAACAATACCAAAGATAATCAGCATGTTAGCCATGGTCGAGATGAATGGGTGCATCTTAAACTTAGCGGTAAAGAAGCCAGCGATACTGGTAAAGCAGGTGCACAGGACAATACAAGTAACCAGAGCCATGATGATTCTGACAGGAATTGGAACACCAGTAAAATCAAATGTGATACCAAAGACCTGGCCAGTATTGATGCCCTGGTGCATGATGATGGTTGAAGCGGTCATGCCCATACCAACCATACGACCAATAGACAGGTCAGTACCGGTAAGCAGAATCAATCCAGCTACACCAAGAGCCAGGAACATTCGAGGAGATGCCTGCTGAAGAATATTGATGACGTTGGAGTATGTCAGAAGCTGAGTACCCTTGACTGCTGGGGTGATGATACAAAGGGCAATAAATACCAGGAGAATAACAATGTACAGACCGTTCTGAAGCAAGAATGAACGGGTGTTAAAGGTGTACTTGTAGTTCTCCCACTTCTGAGCCTGAGACTCCAGTGGAGTGAACTTAGACATCCTGAGAAGGTCGATGAGGTGATACTCATGACTAAACGCATTGTGAGCGCGATCTTTGATGCGCTGAAGATCCTTCTGATAGTTGACCTTAGCATCAAACTGACGGTTCTTATAGACGTACTTCTCGTCCTTGATTTCCTGAGCATCAGAAGTCTTGCTGACAGCCTCTTCGTGCTCCTTCTTGAGGCGCTCAAGAGCAGCAGCGTAATTCTGCTTAGCCTGCTCCTTCTCAAGAGCACAGCTAGCCTTTACAGGCTCAAGATACTCGTTCTTGTAGTGCTCCTTGAGATACGCTTCAGCCTCTGCAATAAGCTTAGAGACCTGAGCGCTGTTCTCGGACTCAACCTTCTTTGCAAGCTCCAGCTCAGCCTTGTAGCCATCGATAAGCGTGTTGCGCTCTTCTGCAGAGATAGACTTATCGCGCTTTGCAGACTCAATAGCGCTCAGTGTTGAAATTACCTTGTTGGTACCATTTGCGCGAAGCTCATCAATTTGAGCCTGAATGGAACCAATCTTCTGATCAATAGGCTTTAGCAGCTCTTTTTCCTGCTCGGCCGTCAGAACAGATCCACCTGTTTTTGGCATTTGTATCATCCTCTCCTACAGGTACTTTGCGCTGAGGCGCAGGAGTTCTTCTTGATTTGTCTCGTTGGTATTTACGATGCCCGAGAGTCTGCCGTTGGACATAACGCCAATACGGTTGGTAATTCCCAAAATCTCTGGCATCTCCGAAGAGACTACGATAATAGTGGTACCGCTCTTAGCCATATCAATAATGAGCTGGTAGATCTCATATTTAGCACCAACATCAATACCACGAGTAGGCTCGTCCATCAGGAAAACCTGTGGATAGCGCTCGAGCCATTTACCAAAAATGACCTTCTGCTGGTTGCCGCCAGAAAGGCTTGAAATCAAGTCTGATGGACCCTGAGCCTTGGTGTTCATAACCTTGAGCTCGTTAACGGTAGCCTTAGTCATCTTAGGATCAGAAAGGATTGGACCAGACTTGTACTGGTTCAAGTTTGCAATGGTTGTGTTAAACGTCAAATCGCCCTTAAGGAATAGGCCGTTTGCTTTACGCTCCTCGGTAATCATGGCAAAGCCGTGATCCATTGCCTCTGCAGCTGTCGAGAAGTTCATAAGGTGTCCGTTGACGTAGACACGACCTGCTGCTCTGGTTCTTACACCAAAGATTGTCTCGAGAAGCTCAGTTCTACCAGCGCCGACAAGACCATACAGTCCAAAGATCTCACCCTTCTTTACGTCGAAGGTGACGTCTTGCAGGTATGGCTCGTATTTAGTTGAAAGGTGCTGAATAGAAAGATACGTCTTACCAGGTGTGTTAGTAACATCTGGGAAGCGGTTCTCAAGCGAGCGGCCGACCATTGCCGAGATAAGCTCATTCATGTTGGTCTCATTTGAGCGCTTGGTCATAACAAGCTTACCGTCACGAAGAACTGAAATGTCGTCGCAAATCTCAAAAATCTCATCCATCTTGTGAGAGATATAGACCAAAGAAATTCCCTGCTCTTTGAGCATATGAATCATCTCAAAGAGTTTCTCGACCTCTTGAGTCATAAGCGAAGAAGTAGGCTCATCAAGAACAATAATCTTAGCGTTGTAAGAAATTGCTTTTGCAATCTCGCACATCTGACGCTGAGATACTGACATGTTCTTCATAGGCTGTGTCAGATCCACAGTCATACCAAGACGCCTGAAGAGCTCATTAGCTTCTTTTTTCATGCGTCCCTCGTCGACAACTCCCATTGCATTAACGGGATAGCGACCAAGGAACAAGTTATCTACAACATTTCTATCGAGGCACTGGTTGAGCTCCTGGTGAACCATTGCGACACCATTCTCAAGTGCGTCTTTTGGTCCGGAGAAATTAACCTCTTTGCCGTCAAGAAATATCTTGCCTTCATCTTTTTGATACGTACCAAACAGGCACTTCATCATGGTAGATTTGCCTGCGCCGTTCTCTCCCATAAGACCCATAACGGTTCCACGGCGTACGTTCATTGAAATATGATCCAGAACACGGTTGCGTCCAAAGGACTTGCTCATTCCATCAATAGTTAGAACGATATCGTTTTCTGTATCTGCCATGTAATCACCCCTTATCTCGCTAAGTTATTGCGCTTATTCGCGAGAACACCGGAGGAGAGCAGGTGTCTCCCCTCCGGTATTGTTTAGTGCTATCGACTACTTAATTACTTAAGCAGCTGGGTATAGGAAGAACCGTTGTCGGTCTTAACCATGTTGAATGCAAATGCATCGTACTCGTCAGGGTTGCCAAGACGGTTGGTAATGTTGGACTCAGTCTGGCCATCGCCTGCGATGAACTCAACGTTGAGGTTGAGCAGTGGAGCATACTTCTTGAGCAGTGGAACATAGGTTGAACCAAGGAAGTTGTCGCCAGAGTTGTAGGTGTTGAGCCAAACCTTCTTCTCTGGGTGCTTGTCTGCGCTCAGCTGCTTAGAAGCCTCTGGATAGGTAGTGGTTGCGTCAAGGTTGTCCTTGTAGTTCTCAGCGGTAACTGCAAGGTTGAGAGCGTAGTAAGAACGCTGCTCTGCAACATACTTGTAGTCCTTGGAGTCAATCTTGTTGCCAGCGTCGTCTGCGGACTCAATGCCGGTGTTGATGTCAGCGCCGTCAAGAGCGTTGCGGAGCAGACGAAGAGTCAGGTAAGCCTGAACATCTGGGTGCTGGGAAATGGTGCCTGCATAGCCGTCAGCAATAGCTGCAACTGCGTCAGAGTTAGCGTCGTAACCAAAGGTTGGGACCTTCTGAGCCTTTGACCATGCGTTGAAGATGGACATACCCATACCGTCGTTGTTGGAAACAACAACATCAATCTGATCGCCGAAGGAAGAAGACCAAGCAGCAATTGCGTTACCAGCGGTTGCAGCATCCCATGTTGCACCAGCGGTGTTCTTCATCTCCTGAGAAGCAAGCTCACGGATGGTGTAGGACTTGCCGCCAACCTCAAGCTTACCGTCCTGAACAACAGAAGCGGAGCCGTCAGTGTTGGTACCTACTGGATCAGAAATAATCTTGCCGTCCTTCTCAACGCCAGTACCAAGTGCCTTACGGACACCACGAGTACGAGCGATAGAGTCGTTGTGACCAATGTCACCAATTGCAAGAACGTAACCAATGATGCCATCTTTGTTACGATCAAGCTCAGCTGCGTGAGCCTTGATGTAATCAAGAACCATCTGGCCCTGGAGCTCTGCGCCCTGAACTGCATCAAAGCCAACGTAATAGGTGTCCTTGTTGAAGTTAAGGGTGTTGGTATCAAGCTCACCGGTTGAGCTGTTAGAAGGCTGACGGTTGAAGAAGACAACAGGCTTATCCTTGTTCTCTACCTTTGCACCTTTAGCGCCTTCCTCTTTTTTCTCGCTAGGTGCGCAAGCTGCAAGAACGCTAGATCCACCAACGCTAAGAACGCCTAGACCACAGAACTTTAGAAAACTGCGACGAGACACATCCATAGTAGTGACCTTTCTCATTTGTTATGCCTTTTGCATAACACTGACCTTAATGAGTACGTTAACAAATCTCATCACAGCTCTTTGTGAGATGTCGCTCAACGGTTGTAGAAATACCGTAAGCGTTATGTTTTGTACCTTTTACGGTATCAATTTTGAAGTTTTTGAGGATAAATAAAGAAAAAGCGGTCAAATGGCCAAGTTATCGAGAAAATCGTCCGCTTCAAATCTGTGAATAAAAATCTGCCTAATGCAAGAAAAGCAGGACAGCTTTTCTTACAAAAAAAGACCAGGCATTGCCTGGTCTTGAAAATTCTGGCTCCCCGAGCAGGATTTGAACCTGCGACACGCTGATTAACAGTCAGCTGCGCTACCGCTGCGCCATCGGGGAATATGTGTGCTTCTCAGCGGTGTTTAAGTATAGAGAGACATTCCAAACCATGCAAGCATTTTTTAGAAAAAATTTAGTCAAATTCTTCTTGCACAATCTCTTGCATACCTAAACCAAGAAGCTACTCCTCCATATAGTCCTTAAGACGGCCGGACCTAGAAGGATGACGAAGCTTTGCCAAGGTCTTGGACTCAATCTGGCGAATACGCTCGCGCGTAACTCCAAACTCCTTGCCTACCTCTTCAAGGGTGCGAGGGTGGCCATCCTCAAGACCAAAGCGGAACTTAATAACCTTACGCTCACGATCAGCAAGGCCGTCAAGAACCTGCTCAAGCTGCTCACGAAGCATTGAATCAGAAGCTGCATCTGGTGGAGCAACAGCTGAAGAGTCCTCAATAAAGTCTCCAAGCTGTGAATCTTCTTCTTCACCAATAGGTGTCTCAAGAGAGACAGGCTCCTGGCTAATCTTCTGAATCTCGCGAACGCGATCAGGAGACATACCCATTTCTGCGCCAATCTCTTCTGGGGTAGGATCTCTACCAAGATCTTGCAGAAGCTGACGCTGAACACGGATCAGCTTGTTGATTGTCTCTACCATGTGGACAGGAATACGAATGGTACGTGCCTGGTCTGCAATAGCGCGAGTAATTGCCTGACGGATCCACCAGGTAGCATACGTTGAGAACTTAAAGCCCTTGGTGTAATCGAACTTCTCGACAGCGCGAATAAGGCCCAGGTTACCTTCCTGGATAAGGTCAAGGAACAGCATACCGCGGCCAACATAGCGCTTTGCAATTGAGACAACAAGACGAAGGTTTGCAGAAATAAGCTGCTGCTTAGCATCAAGTCCTACAGACTCAATACGCATAAGGCGGCGCTGCTCTGCGCGGTTAAGCTCGATGAGGCCATCCTCAAAGTCCTCCAGCTTCTGAGAAGCTGCAGTACCTGCCTCAATCTTCATAGCAAGGTGAACCTCTTCTGATGCAGTAAGCAGGTCAACCTTACCAATCTCTTTAAGATACATGCGGACAGGATCGCCGGTAAGCATAACCGTAGTGGTATCTGAACGGCGAGCACGAGCGCGAGAAGAACGTTTTGGCTTGGAGACTTTTGCCTTAGAAACAGAGCGGAGAGCCTCTTTGACCTCGCGAGCCTCATTTACGGCATCAAAATCTTCATCATCTTCATCTTCAAAATCAGATGAATCATCCAAGTCATCATCGGATGAAAAATCATCCTCTACGGCGTCATCTTCAATGGCGAAAGAAACGGTTGCTTCAGATGCGGTAGTAATCTCTACACCTTTAACGCGCAGCGAATCGTACAGATCAGAAAGCTCATCATCGTTAACGTCAACGTCACGAATGGCAACCTGAATATCGTCTTCGCTGATACTACCGTTAGACTTTGAAGAACTTACCAGATCATCAACAATTTTAGTAAGCTCATCTGAGAGTTTGACCTCTTCATTTGCCTTTTTTGCAGCCACAAATATCCTTTCGATAGATTAGCGCAAATCTTTATACCCAAAAGTTTCTCTACCTAATCAAACTACTCATTTTAATTTATAAAAAATTGGATGAGTAGCATCCTCATAAAATGAGTATTTTTATTGCCCTGAAGTAAGCCTCTTACCTAATTCCAACGCTCGTGTCTGAAGTGCTTGTGCGGCGGCAAGCTGCTCTTCTGCTAGAGTTCCGTCAGAAGACTCCTCTGCATAAGAACTGGAGCGTAAATTAGAACGAATTTCTCGCAATTTACGTTGTACCGAGTAGTAGTCAACAGTGTCCACAATAAACTCAAGTGAGCGACGCGTATCGGAGTTACCCTCAGATATCACGCGACCAGAAGAAAGAATAGCTGCCGCATTTGGCTCAACAGCCGTAGCTGCGGCAACAACCTGTGCTGGCGTAGCGCCCTCTGGAGTAGCAAGCATGGCCCATGCCATGGTTTGATGACGAGCATCGGCCCAGACAAAGTCTGCAATACGGTCTTGATACTCTCGCACTAAAGACAAGTTTGTTGCCATAGCACTTAAGAGCTCAAGCTCTGAGTTGACTTGTCTGCGGTCTTCCGCGGAAAGCCCCTGCGAACCGTGCGAAACATAAGCATCAGCAGGAACACCATACGATGATGCCTGGTCATATGGCGGAACCTCGTCATATGGTGGGACATCTTCGTATGAAGGACCGTCAGCATACATTGAAGTCTTGGAAGTTGAGTTGTACGAAGAGTTGGCCGCACTCTTCTGAGGCTGTTTGCGCGCTGCCTTTGAAGCACGAGAGTCCAACGTATCGTCTTGAATAGGAGCGGCTTTAATTGCGCGCTTTGCTTCCTCAACATCAATATGAAGCAGGTCTGACACACGAAGTGCATACTCGCTCAGCAGCACCGATGTCTTGAGCGGGGCCAAAAGAGACGCTAAAGCCTCAAGCGCTTTGACTCGACCACCGGGTACAGATAAGTCAAACTGAGCTGTTGTGGCATCAAAGACAAAGTCCATGAGTGGACGAGCAGAGTCTAAGATGGGACGCAGTTTTTCTGCACCAGACTCGGCGAGAAACTCCATGGGGTCCTGATTATTTGGCAAAACAACGCAAAGAAACGCAGCGGTTGTTTTATCGATAAATTTAATAGCACGTGCGGCAGCGTGTTGGCCTGCGGCGTCACCATCAAACATGCAAATAATCTTGCGCGCACGCTGGCGATCAATAAGCTTGACATGCTCAGACGTAAATGCGGTGCCAAGAGCTGCCACGGTATTAGTAAAGCCAGCCTCGTGCATGGCAATAACATCTGTGTAGCCCTCACAAATTATGGCCTCAGACTGAGCTGCAATAGTCTCTTTTGCCACGTCGTAGGCAAAGAGGTGCTTGCCTTTATTAAAGACGGAAGTGTCCCTGGTATTTAGATACTTGGGAGCATTTTCTACCTTTTTAGTAATTCGGCCACCAAAAGCAATGGTTCTGCCCTGCTCGTCGTGGATAGGGAACATCACTCGATCATAGAACCAGTCGCTGATGCGACCATTGCGTTCAACAGCAAGGTTGGCAGCAATCATCTCTTGCGTGGTATATCCGCATTTGCGCAAGTGTGCCACAAGTGCGCCTCTACCAGGCGCGTATCCCAGCTTCCAGCGCTTACAGACAGCTGCTCCAAATCCACGACCAGAGAGATAGCTACGAGCTGCTTCAGGACCTTCTCCCCTTCCGCGCATAAGCATGGAGTGGAAGTAATTCTCGGCTTCTGTAAGGCACTCAATCAAACGATTCTTGCGAGGTCCTTTAGAAACATGGGCCTCTTCTGAAAGCGTAATGCCTGCTTTATCAGCAAGATATCTAATGGCATCGGGAAAATCCAGGTTTTCTCGCTTCATGACATAGCTGAAGACGTCTCCGCCTTCGGAGCAAGCGCCAAAGCAGTGCCAAAGACCCGTGGAGGGATTTATCTTGAATGAGGGGCTTTTTTCTTGGTGGAAGGGACAGCATCCCCAATAGTCCTGACCTCGAGGTTTAAGCTCAACTGTCTCTGACACAAGCGTGACAAAGTCCGTTGCCTGTCTTACACGCTCTTTATCTTCATCAGTTATCATCTTCCACCTCCCCGCTTTCTAAGTTATATGAAGTCGTACCCAGATTCTGGGCTACCCAATCTATATTTCCACGAACGGCTTGCTTGAGGTCTTCCAGCGAATCAAATTTTTTAGATTCCCTCAGTCTCCTCACAAATACCGTCTGAACCTCTAAATCATATAAGTTACCGCTAAAACCTAGAAGATTAGCCTCAAGCAAAGGTCCTGTTTGAGACTCAAATGAAGGAGCTTTTCCTACATTAACCGCAGCAGGCCAAGCTGTTGCGCCATGGACCACATAGCACGCATACACACCGTCTTGAGGAATGCAATCATGCAGGTCAAGTGCAACATTTGCCGTAGGAAAACCAAAACCAGTGCCCTGACCACGACCATGCTTGACCACGCCACTCACAAAGTGCCAGCGGCCCAACAGACTTGTCGCTTCCTCAACTTTACCCTGCTCAAGCAAGTCCCTAATACGAGTTGCAGAAATTTTCTGTCCACCTGAGCAAAAGAGCTCGTGGGCATGAACTTCAAAGCCATGCTTATGCCCAAGCGAGGTGAGCAACGCGCTTCCTTCAGCTCCTTGTGCGCCCAGGCCAAAGTCAGAACCCACATGAACGGACACAGCTGAGACGCTTGGAAGCAGCTTGTCCTCAACGTATTGCGTAGCGCTCAATGCCGCAAACTCGCGGGTAAAGTGATGCACCAAAATGCCATCCACTCCCCATGTGGCAAGTGCACGAAGTCTATCTTCTCCCGAGAGCAATCGCCGAGGAGATCCGTCAAACAGCACCTCAACAGGGTCTGGCAGAAACGTCACAGCAACAAGTGGTACATTGCGAGCTTCGGCGTCCTTTTTTGCGCTGGCGAGAAGCCCTTGGTGGCCCTCATGAAGTCCGTCAAAGACGCCAAGCACGCACACGCAAGGCTGCTTGTAGCAGTCAGAACGCAACGTATAGAAGTCGGCATCACCAAGTTCACGTGGAGCCGGCAACTCACTTCCATACAAAACGGATTGTACTATGCGTTCTACCTTGTTCAACGTGCATCCTTACTTACACAAAATACCTTGAGAGAAGTTTGTCTGGCAGACTAGACAGGAACCCTGCCTTGACCAAATTCCTACGAGAGCTTCATTCCACACAAGGCTGACCAGCGAGTTATGAGCAATCTCAGAGAGATCTTCTGGAATACCAAAACGTTTTCCAACCTCAACACACTTATATTCCGCTGCAGTCAACCTGTGCACAGGGTATCCCAGAACCTCAGTTGGATTGAGGCGTTTAGCCTCAAGCACCTGAGCTGGGCTTTGTTCAAGCTCTTCTAATAAAGCGCAGCTCCCAAGTGTGATTGGACCAGAGAACGTCCTTCTCAGGCCACTAATATGAGCCTCTGTTCCAAGAGACTGACCAAGGTCTCGAGCAATACTTCTAATGTAGGTGCCTTTAGAAACATCAAACGCAACCGTCCACACCAGTGATTCATCCGTAGTAGATGGTTTGCGCACCGCTAAAAGCGTAGCGTCGTAAATAGAGACTCTACGAGCTGCAAGCTCTGGCGTCTTACCTTCACGAACAAGCTGATAGGCACGTTTGCCATCAACTGAAATTGCAGAAACTGCAGGTGGAAGCTGGTCTACCGTACCCACCAGCTTTGCGCATGCAGCGCGAGCAAACTCTTCCTCACGCAACTCTGCAGGTACAGGAGCTGTGGCCACAACCTCACCGTCTGCGTCATCAGTTGAGGTGCGAGCTCCAAACGAAATGTCGGCTACATACCCCTTGCGGTCAAGCGTCAGAAGTCCCAACAGCTTTGTGGCAAGGCCAATGCCCACTACCAGCACGCCGCTTGCATTAGGATCCAAGGTGCCTGCGTGTCCCACGCGTTTCTCGCCAAATGCACGACGAATGCGAGAAACCACGTCATGGCTGGTTAAGCCGAGCGGTTTGTCAACTGCAATAAGTGCGTTAATTCCACTTGCTCCTCGCTTCACCTATGACTCCTTGTCAAGCGCGAGAAGATCAATGAGCAGAGGAACTATCTGGGTAAATACGTCGTCAATGGTGCCTTCAGCGGTAAAGCCTGCAGCAGCAGTATGTCCGCCGCCACCCATTTGGCGTGCAACACCAGAGATATCAAGTTTGGACTTGGAACGCAAATTGCCACGAACTTTTCCGCCGTCAACCTCTTTGAGGAAGAGAGCAATTTCAGTTCCCTCAACACAGCGCACAACATCTACCAGGCCATCCATCTCTGCTAGAGGAACACCTGATGCAGAAAGATCTGCGGTAGTAACGTAGCTGTAGGCAACGCGACCCTCACCAAAGGTGCGAATACGACCCATAACCTTTGCGGCAAGATGAAGGTAGGCCAAACGGTCACTCTGATAGACATGAAGTGCAATCTGAGATGGAGAAGCGCCTGCTTCTACCAGCAAACTTGCAACCTCAAAAGCCTCACCGTCAGCGTTTTGGTACTGGAAACGACCAGTATCAGTTACCAGCGCACACATAAGGCATTGTGCCTCTGATGGAACAAGCTCTGCGCCCAAATGACAGGCAAACTCGGTGATAATGACACCGGTTGCCGCTGCATCAGGACGCACAAGGCCTGCATTCCAATACACATTGTTGTATGGATGATGGTCAAGCACTGCTACCGTCTTGGAGCGCTCCATCAGCGCTTCTGCATCAGCCAAACGACCTGCAGTTGAAAGATCTACGCAGATAAAAAGATCTGGAGTTCCCTCGTACTTATTTGCAGGGACAAAGCTCTCAGCACCATCAAGAAACTTGTAAATGCGTGGTACTTCTCCATCAGCATCTGCCAAAAGATTGGTGACAGTTTTGCTAGGCCATCTTCTCTGAATAATGGAAGAAAGTGCTAATCCAGAGCCAATCGCATCTCCATCAGGAGAAGTATGTGCGCAAACAACGATTGACGAGGCCTGCTCAATCAGAGCTATAACCTCGTCAAACTCTGGACGACTGACTTTTGTATTCAGTGACGTCACTTACTTACGCCTCCTCGTCAGAATTCTCTTCATCAGAAGCTAGAGGGTATCCAAACTCGTCTTTCTCAACACCAAGCGTTGGTGGAACAACCTCAAGGGCTTGAGCAATACGCTCAGCCTCATCGGTAGTGGTATCAATCTTAAAATCAAGCTCAGGGGTTACACGCCAGTTCAGCGCATGGCCCAAAAGCGAGCGAATCCTACCCTTAGCACGCTTAAGAGCTGCAAGGACCTTATCGTAGCGATCAGGCTCACAGCTTACATAGGCGCGCATAAAGGACTTATCAACCGAGACCTCGCAGCTTGTGATAGTCACAAGCTGGAGATCAGGGTCGGAAATTTCAAACAAAAGGATCCAGCTGAGCTTTTCTCGAGCAATCTCATTAGTACGACGAGAAAACTGATTCTGTTTCATGCTGTCCCTTCTTACTCGGTACGAGCCACCTGCTCAATGCGATAGCCCTCGAGCTGGTCGCCAGGCTTGATGTCCTGGAAGTTCTCAAGACCAATACCGCATTCATAGCCGGATTTAACGCTCTTAACGTCGTCTTTGAAGCGCCTGAGCGATGCAATCTTTCCATCGTAGACAACAAAGCCGTCACGGATGAGGCGGATGTTATCGTCGCGGGAAATCTCACCCTCAGAAATCATACAGCCGGCAGCAATACCAACCTTAGGTACCTTGAAGGTATCGCGAACTTCAGCAACGCCGGTCTGGACTTCCTGCTCAGTTGGCTTAAGCATACCAATACGAGCTGCGTCAATCTCTTCGATTGCCTTGTAGATGACGCTATACGTTCTAATCTCAACGCCTACGCGCTCTGCAGCAAGCTTAGCCTTTGCATCTGGACGGACGCCAAAGCCAATGATAATTGCGTTGGATGCGTCAGCGAGAACAACGTCTGTCTCGGTAATGCCACCAACAGCAGAGTGGATGGTGCTGATACGAACCTCGGACTGGTCCATCTTGTCCAGGGAATCCTGGAGAGCCTCAATGGAGCCCTGAACGTCAGCTTTGATGATGAGGTTGAGTTCCTTGACGTCACGGTCAGCCATGGTGTCAAAGAGGTTCTCAAGGGTAACGTGCTTAACACGGTTCTGCTCTTCAATACGAGCCTTAAGGGCGCGCTGATCAGCAAGCTCACGAGCGTCGCGCTCCTCCTGGAAGACGCGGAACTCATCGCCTGCGCCAGGAACGGTTTGCAGACCAAGAATCTCAACTGCATCAGAAGGACCAGCGGTAGTAACTGCGTTGCCCTTAGGATCAAGCATTGCACGGACGCGTCCAAATGCCATACCAGCAACAAGAGCGTCACCGATGTGGAGTGTACCGCGTGTGACCAGAACAGTAGCAACAGAGCCGCGACCACGGTCAAGCTTAGCCTCAAGAACGTTACCAGACGCAAAGGTGTCTGGATTGGCCTTCAGCTCAAGGACATCTGCCTGCAAAAGAATAGTCTCGAGAAGATCATCGATGCCCAAATTCTGCTTAGCGGAGATATCAACAAACATGTTCTGTCCGCCCCACTCCTCAGGAATAACACCGTACTCGGTGAGCTCCTGACGAACGCGGGTAGGATCTGCGCCTGGTTTATCAATCTTGTTAACAGCAACAACAATTGGAACGCCAGCAGCCTTTGCGTGGTTAATAGACTCAATGGTCTGAGGCATAACGCCGTCGTCTGCAGCAACAATCAAGATGACAATATCGGTGACCTTTGCACCACGAGCACGCATTGCGGTAAAGGTCTCGTGACCTGGGGTATCAATGAAGGTAATCTCACGGCCGTTAATGGTGACCTGAGAAGCACCGATTGCCTGTGTAATACCACCAGCCTCACCAGCTGCAACGCCGGTGTGACGGATTGCGTCCAGAAGCGATGTCTTACCGTGGTCAACGTGACCCATGACGGTAACTACTGGAGGACGTGGCTTCAAATCCTTAGGATCATCGTAGAAGGTGAAGGAGTTCTCCTCCTCCTTGGACATGATCTTAATCTGGCGGCCAAGGTCATCAGCAACAATCTCAATAAGCTCATCAGACATGGTCTCGGTAAGCGTCAGAGGATTGCCAAGCAGGAACAGGCGCTTAATAATGTCATTTGCAGGAACGCCAAGAAGCTCAGCAAGTTCAGAGACAGTAGAGCCCTGAGGAACCTTTACAGTATCAAGCTGGGAAATATCCTGGTCGTTTGCAAGTGCTTCCTCAATACGCTGCTCCATAGCAGCCTCTGCAGCCTGCTTCTGACGACGCTCTTTACGCTTTTTACGGCGGCCAGTAGACTCACGACTTGCCTCTTCAATAGCAACGCGAGCCTCATCTAAAACGCGGCTTCTGTTGTAAGCCTCAGCCTCACGAGCCATGCGGCTATAACGGTCTTCTCCGTCATCTCCACCGCGACGATTCCTCTTGCGCTTGCCATTTGGGCGCTCATCAGACATGGAAGCGTCATCGCGCTCATTCTTGAAGTTATGACGAGAAGGAGCACCACTTGCCTCGCTCGCATTAGCGCGAGCATGGTTTCTTGGTCCCTTCTCGGCCTTCTTCTGAGCAGCGGACTCTGCTGCCTGCTGCTTCAAGACCTCTTCCTGCTGAGCAATCTGGTCAAGCAGGTTATTGAAAGAAGGAGCAGCCTTAGGAGCGGTATCCTTTACGCGGTTACGCTCGGCCTCTTCAGCCTCAAGACGCTTCTTCTCTTCCTCTGCGCGGCGGCGCTCCTCTTCTTTCTTACGAGCAGCCTCTTCTTTTGCGCGCTTCTTCTCTTCCTCTGCACGCTCAGCCTCACGCCTTGCCTCTGCAGCAAGTCGCTCAGCCTCTGCTGCCTCTGCAGCAGCCTTTGCCTCTTTGGCAGCAGCCTCTTCCTCAGCAGCCTTCTGAGCTGCGATTTCAGCGGCACGAGCCTCCATAATAGGCTGGAGTTTCTTACGAACAATAGAGATATATGCATCTTCAAGCGTAGAAGAAGCAGACTTTGCAGGAATCTTCATGTCCGCAAGGTGCTCGAGCAATTCCTTGCTCTGCATACCATATTCTTTGGCAAGGTCATGTACACGCATTTTTGCCATATATGAAAACCTTCCGGTTGACGGGATAGTTACAGGTAGTTGCCTAGATCAGTGAGTCTGGATCAGAAGAAATCTCTGCATTCTCCATGTCATCATGAATGCCACAGAAATCAGAACCAGGTCTTGCCATATTGCGGCAAGGAGTTCCGTTAGGGCTCACATACTTGCAACGATGAGCAATCTCTTCCTCGTCAACAGTCTCTTCAACAACCTCAGGAAGGTTGTTCAAAATGCTTGCAGCAAGGGACTCGTTCTTGATGTCAATGTGAAGACCAGTCAGACGAGCAGCAAGTCGAGCGTTCTGGCCCTCTTTACCAATAGCCAAAGACAGCTGGTCATCAGGGACAATAACGGTTGCGTGTCCCGTAGCGCCATCAACAATAACGCGAGAAACACGTGCAGGTGAAAGCGCAGATGCAACGCAACGAGCAGCATCGTCAAACCAAGGCACAACGTCAACGCGCTCTCCACGGAGCTCAGAGACTACGGTGCGAACACGGCTGCCCTTAGGACCAACACAAGCACCAACTGGATCAAGGCGCTCATCAACGGAAGAGACAGCAATCTTAGAACGGACGCCAGCCTCGCGAGCAATGGAGCGAATGCTTACAACACCGTCATAAACTTCTGGAACCTCAAGCTCAAAGAGGCGACGGATAAGATCTGGATGAGTACGAGAAACAACAATTGGTGGACGCTGACGCTCACCACGAACTGCTGGCTGAGTTGCATTAGGATCGCGAACGTCTACGATAATTGCCTTAATGCGCTGGTTGTGAAGGTAACGCTCGCCTGCTGGACGCTCATCACGCTCATCAGGGAAACGACGCTGGTCAAAGTGTGGAAGCTCTGCCTCAACGCCCTCACGAATCTTAATGATGGTGAAATCAGGAGTGGACTGAAGAACAGTACCGGTGATGATGTCACCAATACGACCACGGAACTCATCATAAATCTGTGCACGAGCAGCGTTGCGTACAAGCGTCTTGATCTCTGCCTTAGCGTGCTGTGCAGCAATACGGCTGGTATCTGGAGGAGTTACGTCTACCTCATCAAACTCTGTGTACTCACCAGTCTCCTCGTCTGGCTCACCCTTAGGAACAAGCTCATAGACGTAGACACGACCAGTTGCCCTGTCAATGGTGACACGAGCGCCAAAATCAAGATGGAGGACGTCAGCATAGCTCTTTGCCAGAGACTGCTCCAAACGGTCCAGAAGATACAACTCATCGATGTGCTTCTCCTGGCAAAGCAACATCAAAGCTTCCATCATTTCAGATGCCATGAATAATCCTCTCTATCTACTTCTTGGCTGAGGCCGAGAAATCAAAAACTGGTTTAATGACGCACTTCTTTAACTCAGACAGATCAACGGTACTGACCTCATCTTCTGTCTGGATTGAGATTGTTGTACCCTCAATACCCAAGAGTTTGCCAGTAAATTTACGGCGTCCCTCCGTGGCAGTAGTCTGAAGCTGAATCTCTTCTCCAGCAAAACGCTCAAAGTCTTTTGCACGACGAAGTGGACGTGCCATTCCTGGAGAAGAAACCTCCAAGGTAAATGATGCTGGGAAAGGATCAAGCTCATCGATGGTATCTGAGATCCATGAAGTTTCTTGAGCAACTTCATCAAGAGAAATGGTCTCTGCCTTCTCATCATCATGGTCAATTCTTACTCTGACCACAGGATTCTTAGAAGAACCAACAATCTCAACATCAACAATATCAATGTGGTGATTGAGTGCAGCCTGCTCTAGTGCGGACAAGATTTTCTGTGTTGCACCTTCGTTTTGCATTTGACCTCCTCATCTACATACAGAAAGGAAGCGGGGTCAAAACTCAACCCCACTTCCAACTAATAACAACTACGTTTAGAGATATCTTACGAGATAAAGGGCTTCTCGTCAAGTGTTTTTGCTGTTAGGCAACGATATTCACAAGTCTGCCCTTAACAACAATAACTTTTCTAATCTCTTTGCCCTCAAGCTGATCGGCAATAGCCTCAGTTGCAGCTGCAGTGAGTTCTTCCTCAGAAGCATCGGCAGAAACCTCAATACGAGCGCGGACCTTACCCTTTAGCTGAACAGCAATCTCTACGGTATTGCTCTTTGCCTGCTCAGGATCAAACTCTGGCCAAGGCTGGTGATAGACAGGTGTATCTTTACCCAGAGCCTCATGGCTGAGCTCCTCTGCCCAGTGAGGAATGATTGGCGCCAGCATAGCTACAACGTCATTAGCAACCTTGTAGCAAAGTGCTGCATCTCTGGACTCTGCAGGAACCTCGTTGATATAGGCACTTGCCGCATTAACCAGTTCCATGACTGCAGAAATTGCAGTGTTGAACTGGCCCTTATCAAACTCAGTGGTGCAACGAATTCCCATGGCATTGAGAACACGGTTGAGCTCAAGTGACTTAGAGTCCAAGGTGGTGTGGTCGAGTACGGCAGAAGCATCAGCAGTACGAGAGAGCTCCCATACCACACGCCAGGCGCGCTTGATAAAGCGGTTTGCACCTGCAACGACCTTCTCGTCCCAGTCAAAATCCTTCTCTGGTGGAGCAACAAAGAGAATGGCAAGGCGCATAGTATCTGCACCATAAGGCTCAATAACAGAGCTTGGAGGTACCACGTTACCCTTTGACTTTGACATGGTGTCGCCGTGCTCATCCTTGACCATGCCCTGAGTCATCAGGTTCTTAAATGGCTCGTCGATGTCAATCATGCCCAGGTCACGGAGGACCTTAGTAAAGAAGCGAGAATACAGAAGGTGCAGAATTGCGTGTTCGATGCCGCCAATGTAGTTATCTACCGGCATCCAACGGTCCACAGACTCTTTGGAGAAAGGAAGCTCGGTGTTGTGTGGATCGCAGTAGCGCAGATAGTACCAGCTGGAACAGGTAAAGGTGTCCATGGTGTCAGTGATGCGCTTTGCGGGCTTTCCGCACTGAGGACAGGTGGTCTCTACAAACTCCTTGCACTCAGCAAGAGTGTCTCCTGCTGCCAGATCAAGATTATCTGGAAGCATGACAGGAAGCTGATCATAAGGAACAGGAACGTCACCGCAGCAATCACAGTGAATCATAGGAATTGGATTGCCCCAATAGCGCTGCCTGGAAATGAGCCAGTCACGAAGACGGAACTGGACAGTTCTACGACCAACGTTGTGCTCAGTCAGATAAGCAACAACAGCCTCTTCAGCCTCGGAATGTTTACCGCCACGGAGACCGGTAAAAGGACCAGACTGGACGAGAATACCCACGGTATCCATTGGTCCGTCCCAATCAACAGAGGTTACCTTGTACTCGGAAACTCCCTTGAGCTCCTCATAGATATCAGTTCCCTCTTCGCAGATGATAGGAACAATAGGCAGGTCGTACTTCTTTGCAAAGTCAAAGTCGCGTTTATCGCCTGATGGAACACCCATAACAGCGCCAGTACCATAGTCGAGAAGGACGTAGTCGGCAACCCAAATTGGTACGGTCTGTCCGGTGACAGGGTTAATTGCGTAACGGCCGGTGAATACACCGTGTTTCTCGCGATCTGTGCCCTGGCGGTCAATGGAAGAAACCTTTACGGCTTCCTCATGAAGAACGTCAAAAGCAGCCTTGTACTCTGAATCCCCTACCAGCTCAGCGGCAAGCTTAGACTCTGGTGGAAGTAGCATGAAGGTGCAGCCGTAAATGGTATCTGCACGAGTGGTAAAGACGGTCATCTTGGTATCGGTTGGTGTGACACCGTCAGTATCTGCCAGGGTGAAGTCAATTTCTGCGCCCTCGGAGCGACCAATCCAGTTTGCCTGCATAGCGCAAACACGCTCTGGCCAACCCTCAAGTTGATCAAGATCATCGAGGAGCTCCTGAGCGTAGTCAGTAATGCGCAGGTACCACTGGGAGAGCTCACGCTTCTCTGGAACTGCGCCACAGCGCCAGCACTTACCGTTAACTACCTGCTCGTTTGCAAGAACCGTTTTATCGTTAGGACACCAGTTAACAGGGCTTGTTGCACGATATACCAAGCCCTTCTCAAGCATCTTAAGGAAGATCCACTGACCCCACTTGTAGTACTCAGGGTCGCAGGTGTTAAACATACGGTCTTTATCGTAGGCAAAGCCCATGCGGAACATGGTCTTTACAGCCTGGTCAATATTCTTATGGGTCCACACAGAAGGCTGAGTATTGTGCTTAATAGCAGCGTTTTCTGCAGGAAGACCGAAAGCATCAAAGCCCATTGGATGCAAAACGTCAAAGCCACGCATACGAGCCTGACGAGCCATAGCATCGCCAATGGTGTAGTTACGAGCGTGACCCATGTGAAGATCGCCTGAAGGATAAGGGAACATCTCTAGAACGTATTTTTTAGGCCTTGAGCTGTCCTCTTCTGTCTTGTAAAGATTCTGCTCTTCCCAGACACGCTGCCACTTAGTTTCAATGGCCTCAGCGTCGTAGGCAGGAAAATCACCTGTATCGGATACGTTCTGTACTTCCTCGTTTTCCACGAGTTCCCCTTTCTTATAGCGATGCGTCACCAAGCAAAATACTTGGTGACGCCAGTAGTCCATAAATCCTGTGAGTTATGAACGGAAATTGTAACTGACCTGCTGGTTTGAGTCTTTCAGCAAGACGTCGTGTGCGCCACCCTCAACAATTGAAGTTGAAGAGACAAGTGTAATCTTTGCCTTATCGCGAAGCTCAGGAATGTCAAGAGCACCGCAGTTGCACATGGTGGATTTGACCTTCAGAAGTGATGCCTCAACGCCATCCTTCAGAGGACCTGCATATGGAACGTAGGAATCAACGCCCTCAACAAAAGAAAGACCGCGCTTATTGCCGCCAAGGTCGTAGCGCTGCCAGTTACGAGCACGTGCAGAACCCTCGCCCCAGTACTCCTTCATGTAAGAGCCGTTAACAATAACGCGGTCAGAAGGACTCTCATCAAAGCGAGCAAAGTAACGACCAAGCATCATAAAGTCAGAACCCATAGCAAGGGCCAAAGTCATGTGATAGTCGTAGACAATTCCACCGTCAGAGCAGATTGGGATATAGACGCCAGTCTCCTCAAAGTACTCATCACGGGCGCGAGCAACATCAATGACAGAGGTTGCCTGACCACGACCAATGCCCTTCTGCTCACGAGTGATGCAGATAGAACCGCCGCCAATACCAATCTTGATAAAGTCAGCGCCAGCCTCAGCCAGGAAGCGGAAGCCCTCAGCGTCTACAACGTTGCCAGCACCAATCTTGACGGAATCACCGTAAGTTGCACGAACCCACTCAAGGGTGCGCTTCTGCCACTCGGAGTAACCCTCAGAAGAGTCGATGCACAAAACATCAGCACCTGCCTCAACAAGCAGAGGAACGCGAGTCTCATAGTCACGAGTATTAATACCAGCGCCAACCATGTAACGCTTAGAGTCATCAAGAAGCTCATCTGGAGCAGACTTGTGGGAATCATAATCCTTGCGGAATACAAGGCTAACCAGGTGGCCGTTCTTATCGACAATAGGAAGGGTGTTGAGCTTGTTGTCCCAGATAATATCATTTGCCTCTTTGAGGGTCGTATCCTCAGCTGCGGTAATAAGCTTATCAGCTGGGGTCATAAACTCAGAAACAAGCTTAGAGCGATCATCGCGAGAAGGACGATAATCACGAGAGGTAACAATACCTACGAGCTTACCGCGAGAAGTGCCGTCATCGGTGACAGGCATAGTGGAGTGACCAGTCTTCTCTTTAAGGTCAAGTACCTCACCAAGGGTCATTTCTGGAGTAAGCGTTGAATCGGAGACTACAAAGCCTGCCTTGTAGCTCTTAACCTCACGAACCATCTGAGCCTCATCCTCAGCGGACTGAGAGCCATAAATAAAGGCAATGCCGCCCTGCTGGGCCAAAGCAATTGCCAAACGAGGACCAGAAACTGACTGCATTACTGCAGATACCATAGGAATGTTGAGCTCAATTGCGCTTTTCTCGCCACGTTTAAACTTAACAAGAGGAGTCTTCAAAGAAACATTTGCAGGGATATTCTCAGCTGATGAATAGCCAGGAACCAAAAGGTACTCAGAAAATGTGTGTGATTCGCCTTCGAAGAACTTTGCCATTGTTTTTGGCTCCCTCCTGACCTACCGGTCATGCTCAACGTGTTTTGGCATTGTACCACCAGTGGAGTTAATTATTTAATTTGAACTCCCACTTGAAGCAATAACATCCTCAAAGTTAACAGCAATGTCATGTTTAGTAGGAACCCACTCAACCTTTTTGAACAAAGCCGCAACGGTAATAGGGATATACGTCATCATAAAAATAGGGAACGTGAAGAGATTGGTAAAAATACGCCATTTCTTCTTTACATGGAAATGCTTGTACTCCGAGATGGTGGTAATAAGCGCCAGAATAAAGAAGACCACATACATCGAGAAGACCGTCATGACCAAAGATCCCACACTCATAGCAATCTCTGCGTCAGTAGCAACGAAGCCGTGGCTCAAATAGCCAACTAGCATGTAAGTACCATTAATAAAGGCTGAAAGCAGTGTCAAAATCATGCCTGGCGCAATGGTCATGAGCATATCGTATGAAGCAAACTGACCCTTAAAAATACCCTTAATAAGATCAAAGCCATACGAGAAGAACACCTGGTAAAAGCCTTTTGTCCAACGCATACGCTGTGTCCACGATGCCTTGAAGGTCAAAGGCTGCTCATCAAAGAATTCTGCAGGTGCATAGCCAATTTGAATATTGTGAGCGCTGCAGAAGGTGGAGAATTGAATATCCTCGGTGAGGGTGTGGAAATCCCATCCATGCATACCTTTAATAATGCGAGAAGAAACCATCCAGCCGGAACCAGAAACAGCGCAGCTAGTGCCCATCATCATACGGGCATTATTCAAGAACTTTGCCTCGCGCATAAACCAGGTTGCGTATGCAGAGCTTACCCAGCTGGAATCAAAATTCTTTGAGTTTCTATAGCTAGTACAGACAAGATATCCTGCATCAAAAGCCTGATTCATAATCTTTAAGTAGCTTGGAGAAACCAGGTTATCGGCATCCATAATAATGAATGCCTCGTATTTGTCGCCGTACTCATTAAGGATGCGATCAAAGCCGTAATCCATAACCCAGCTCTTACCTTTACGAGCAAGGTCATTACGCTCCCATGTAATTGCTCCAGCTTTTCTTGCTTCTTCAGCTGTTTTATCGGTACAAGCATCTGCAACAACAAAGACATCCATCAGCTCTCGAGGATAATCCTGAGAAAGAATGGACCTGACAAGGTTGCCAATAACTGGCTCTTCATTGTGGGCAGCAATAAAGAAGGCATAGCGGTGCTGCTTTTTTGCCTCTGGAAGTTTTACCTCGCCTTTAACTAAGACACGAAGAATGTACACAATTTGATAGAAGTATGCGAGTGTAAAGAAAAGCCAGATAATAAAGTTAAAAACAACGATTGGAGTGATACCGAG
>JABZGZ010000140.1 GCA_015259105.1 Atopobium sp.
GAGAAGAACTTCTCGCCGTAGGGTTTAATCGGTTAGCATTTGAAGTGTTGTATGAAGTACGCCTGGACTGAGTCATTTGAGCTTGGTCCAGGCGCACTCTAATACGTGCAAATAGCATCAAGCTGCATTTGAAAGGGAAGAATTGAAAATCCTTGTAGTGGAAGATGAAAAAGAGCTTCTTGCCTCTATTGGAGAGGGGCTTGAGCTGGACGGTTATTACGTTGATCTTGTCGACAACGGTACTCAGGCTCTTGAAATGGCTCAGCTTGAGCAATATGACCTGATTCTACTTGACCTTAATCTTCCTGGTATCGATGGACTTGATTTGCTGCGTACACTACGAGCGGAGCACTCGGAGACTAAGGTGTTGATTCTTTCTGCGCGTTCATCGGTGTCTGATCGCATTGTTGGATTAGACGCGGGTGCTGATGACTACCTTATAAAACCTTTTGCGTTTGGTGAGCTAGAGGCCCGTATTAGGACGCTCTTGCGCCGCGAATATACGCATGGAGAAGCGTCTTTGACGTTAGGAGAACTTCGGTTTGACACTACGGCTCGACAAGTTTTTGTTGGAGACGCTCAGGTTAATTTCACCAAGAAAGAGCTCGCAATTCTAGAGTATCTGATGCGACATGCTGGAGCGGTTGTGAGCAGTGAAGAGCTAATGACTCATGCGTGGGATAGCAACGTGGACTTATTCAGCAATTCTGTGCGGGTTCACATTTTTTCGGTACGAAAAAAGTTACGAGAAGCTCTTGGATATGACCCAATTTCTAACAAAGTAGGAGAGGGTTATTGCTTTAAGAGGGACAGCGATGACTAAGATAAGTGAAATAATCCCAAAGCCAATGCGGTCTATTCGCGCCCAGCTCACCCTTCTTATGGTGGGTTTATTGGTGTGTTGTTGCGTTGTTTTGACTTGGCTTGTATATCGCTCGACTTCTGAGCTGCTGGAACTAGCTGCAGCCAACGCCATCAATCAGGGAGCTCTTTCTATCGTTTTGGATGTAGATGCTATCGAACGCTCTATTTTGTTTGACGCGCTGGGTATCTTGCTTGTTGTGATTGTTGCAGGAAGCTGTGCAGCTTATCTTTTAATAGGCCACTATACCAAGCCAGTTCAACAACTCTCTGCTCACATGAAAGAAATTAGTCCAAATACATTGTCTGATTCCATTGCAATTGAAGGCGGTGGAGAAGAGATTCAAGAGCTGGTTAAGTCATTTAATCAGATGACTGAGCAACTAGATGAAGCATTTGCAATGCAGAGGCGTTTCTCGGCTAGTGCAGCTCACGAGCTCAGAACGCCAATTGCAGTACTAAGAACCAAGCTGGATGTTTTTAAGAAAAAGAAACGCGAACAGCATGAATATGACGAGCTTATAACTACGATGGAGACATACATTGATCGCCTATCTTCCATCATCACTGACCTTTTGGAATTTGCGGAGACATCTGAGCTAGGAGAGGTGGAGGACGTTTCTCTTGATTCAGTAATTAAAACGGTCGTGGATGATCTTGAATCGGTCGCTCAAAATAATATGGTCAATGTGCAGGTTAACATGCAGATTGATGCACATTCTGATACACAATCCGAGGCACAAAATCTTACCGTTAAGGGAAATACCAATCTGTTATACCGAGCTCTTTACAACCTGGTTGAAAATGCCATTCGTTATAACCATGAAGAAGGTTCAGTTAACATTACTCTAGAAATCAGGGGTCAAGAAGGCGTGATTATAATTGCCGATACAGGAGTAGGCATAGCTCCTGAGCAAAGAGAACTTGTATTTGAGCCGTTTTACAGGGT
>JABZGZ010000141.1 GCA_015259105.1 Atopobium sp.
TGACAGAACTACGAAAATTCGTCGATGATAATGACGTTGCCAGAGATTCATTAAAGCGAATTTCTGGAGAATTTGCACGCGCCACATTTGAGGAATTGGGCTGGGATGAAAAAGCTGGAGAATCAGACGACGACCGCGAACGACGCACTACAGCTTTGAGTTTGATGATGTATAGCGAAGATAAAGAAGTTTTGAACGAGGCGAAAACGCGATTTGACAATAATAAATTGGAAGACTTACCGACAGAAATTCGAGCTTTAATTATCAGTGCAAACGTGAGACATTTCGAGACGCCAGAGATGATTAAAGACCTCTTTACCACATATAAAAACACGCCGTCAAATGACCTGCAGAATGATATTGCAATTGGACTAACTTCCACCAAAAACCCTGAAACAGCAGAAAAAATTCTTACCAACATTAAAGATTCCAATATTATCCGCCCGCAAGACGCCAGCCGTTGGTTTGTGTATTTGATTCGCACCAGAGAAAGTCGCCAGATTGCTTGGAATTGGCTGAAAGAGAACTGGGCGTGGGTCGAAGATACGTTTGGAGAGGATAAAAGTTACGACGATTTCATTCGCTATGCCGCCACAGCTCTGCTGACAACCGACGAACTCAACGACTTTCGACAATTCTTTGAACCGATGGAAAATATTCCAGCCCTAGCCAGAACGATTAAGCTGGGAATTACCGAAATATCAGCACGCGCTGAGTTGATTGAGCGAGATAAGGCGGACGTGCTCTCTGCTTTGCAAACAACACTGTGATATATTATGCTACATTTTTGACAAAATCTATTGACATTTTATACTATTAGTGATATATATTAGCTTTTGTTGACAGAACAAATGTTTTGTCCGAAAGCGCACTTTGGCAAGTTGAGAGAGTTTATAAACCGGAGGTGAGATTTTGCGATATTTTAAGAAGTATCCCGAAACCTCATCTTCGATCTATACCATACGGGTGTCGATCAGTGCTTTTTAGCACGAGCGTCCGCTCGGATGAGGAGAAGGTACTGCAATGTCTACATTCATTACCGATGAAGTCAAGGCCGCAAGAGAAGAATCCCTCAGGCAAGAAAAACAGCGAGAAGATGACATGAGGAGAGCTCAAATCGAAGCTTTCCTTGAATCCATCAAAGACATCTGTGAAGATGTCAAAGAAAGGGTTGTTGAAACCTACCTAAACGTAGGGGAGCCCCCTTTCTCAGTTAGGGTTATTTGTGACTTGTTGACTACATCAGTAGTCAACAACAAACAATGCGCCAAGGCGCTACTAAGCGCGCTCCAGGAAGCAGAAGAACACACGTCTTCCGTCGAGTTTGAGAAGGCGTTCGGGCCGACTATCTACAATCAGCCTGGACACTCATATATCGTAGTCAAATTCTCCTGGAAGTAGACTACGATCAGGCGAACATGGCGAGTCTGCAGAGATTCCCAACTCTCTCACTTGTCATATTCGCTCCATAGATGTGTGTCTATGCTGATGAGTCGGAAACGACGAAAGCGAACAATTTATTCCAATACCACACATTCCTCGACTACGGGCGGATCTCCATCAACAGAAATTGCCAGCATTTGCATATCACAGCTTTCATACTGCGCATTTTTGACAATAAATATTTCAGCAGCAAAACGCATTTGTTGCTGTTTTTTATTTGTAATTGCCGCCAAGCCATCGCCGAAATTGTCATTTTTACGA
>JABZGZ010000142.1 GCA_015259105.1 Atopobium sp.
TCTCCATCCCAAGCATCGGCGATGTCAAGGTTGAGCCTAACGACTCCATCGCCGAGGGTGCAAAGACTGCCGACAAGAACAACGGCGTTGTCCTGCTTCCTGAGCGCCTTGTCTTCACCAAGGAGAACATGAACAACTACTCCTTCTAATTAGAAGCGGTACGTTCAAGGCGTAAGTTCACGGCGTAAGTTTGCGGCTGGCGAGAAGACCGATCTTCTCGCCAGCTTATGAGGTAATTCAGCCGCAGAGGAGGGCGGTCTTCCTAGGGCGGTTCTCCTAGGGGGAGCCGCCGAAGAATCAAACTTCCTCTGCGAGCTTTAAGGTTTTATTGAAAGGATTTTCATGGCAGATCTGGACGGATTGAAAGTAGCTAAGGATTATCACGTAGACACTCCTTTTGCTAACAATCAGGGATTTTATGTAAAGGGTGCAAACAACCTCGACTGGGGTATGCAGAAGCACCTCTCCAACATTTTTGATCCAAAGAGCGGCAACACTGTAATGTTCGCATTTGACCACGGTTACTTCATGGGTTCAACCGCTGGTCTCGAGCGTCTTGACCTGCTGCTTCCACAGCTTGCTCCTTACGTTGACTGCTTCATGGGCACCCGTGGCGCAATCAGGACCTGCGTTTCTCCTGAGGTCTCTAAGGGCATTGCTCTTCGCGTTTCTTCTGGTTCTTCTATGCTGCAGTCCGACCTCTCGCACGAGGTTGTTGCTGTTGACATCGAGGATGCTATCCGCATGAACGCAGACTGCATGGCTGTTCAGACCTTCATCGGTGCTGATGGCCAGCTTTCCAGCATTGATAACCTCAGCCAGGTCATTAACGCTGGCTTCCGCTACAGTATTCCTACCCTTGGCGTTTGCGCTGTTGGTAAGGACATGGAGCGCACCGGTCGCTTCTTCAAGCTTGCAACCCGCATCATCGCTGAGATGGGCTGCCAGATTGTTAAGACTTACGACTGCGAGGACTTCGAGGAAGTTGTTGCAGCATGCCCAGTTCCAATTGTTGTTGCTGGCGGCAAGAAGCTTGCTGAGCGCGACGCTCTGCACCTTGCATACGACGTTATCCGCAAGGGCGCACGTGGCGTTGACATGGGACGCAACATCTTCCAGAGCACCCATCCTCTGCAGATGGCTGAGGCTGTCCGCATGATCGTTCACGAGGGCGCAACCGACGCTCAGGCATGGGAGTTCTTCGAGGACGCAACCCACTAAGAGCGCGCACGCAGGTCCAACGGGCACGAGCCCGCGCCAAGCGCGAAAGCGCTGCTTACACGCGGCTTTCTCATGTGGCGAGAAACACGCTGACCTTGAGCTGGTAATCCGAAAGGATTACCAGCTTTTTTGTGGCGTATCAACGTTGGCTTTTAGATCTGGCGTACAAAATAGTGCCGTTTTGGTAGGTCTTGCTGAAGAATCAATTAGCTTTTAATCAAGATAACCAGTCAGCTAGGCGGTCTCACTGACCGATATACATTTCTATGTATAAACTTTATTTAATATGCTGAATAATGAATAGAAATATATAAAGAATTTAACTATAGGTAAATTCCGTACCTAAGGAACACACCTATGACGGATAATCTGCACAATTGCGGCCATATTACACATCAAATGAAGATAATCTGCACGTTTGAGGTATTTTCAG
>JABZGZ010000143.1 GCA_015259105.1 Atopobium sp.
TATCAAAGAGCGCGTCATAGAGCGGCCTGATGTAGGGATCAAGCTTTTCTTGAAGTGTTCCCGGGAGAAAACCAAGAGACTCTCCCGCTTCTACAACAGGTCTTACCAGCACAATTCTGCTAATTTGCTGAGATGTTAAAGCAGCAAGTGCCATAGCCACCGCTAGATATGTTTTACCAGTTCCCGCAGGACCAATGCCAAAGGTAATGGAGTTGTTTGCTATTGCCTTTGTATACTCAATTTGACCTTGTGTTTTAGGCTGAATTGCTTTGCCTTTATGAGTTACAAACAGTGTTCGTGTGCCTGTTTGCTCTAAGCTGGCATTTCTTTTTGTGCTATCTAGTAGAAGCTTTACATCTTCAAGCGTTGGCCTAGATCCTGATTCAACCATTTGAATCAGGCGAGAAAAAATAAGTGTTAGCTGCTCAATTTCTTGAGAAGTGCCTGACAAAAAGATTGCTTTACCTCTGATTGAAATAAGAGCTGCACATGACGATTCGATTTCTCTGAGCAAACTATCAGCTGGACCCGTCAGATACAAAGGGTCTACTGAATCAGGAATAGTTAAGCGAATCTGTGTTGGCTCCATGTTCCCCCAATTTACAAACGAGTGGCTTTTAGCGTTCCATTAGGTAAAACTTCGTCAAAGCGCATAGCAATAAGCTCATCAAGCTCAATAGTAGGATCAACCTGAACATCAAAAAGACCGCCAGAAATTCCCCTACCAGGATACTGTACCACCACATTATCGCAGGTACCAACAAGCTTCTTAGCAGCATCAAAGCGCATGGCATTACCCAGATCACGCATTTTCTTGGCGCGTTCAGCCATCACCTTTGGATCTACCTGATTTGGAGCGGTAGCCGCAGGAGTTCCAGGTCGCTTGGAGTACCTAAATACGTGCATCTTTGAAAAGCCCATCTGACGACAAAACTCAAACGACTCTTCAAATTCTTTATCAGTTTCTCCAGGAAAACCAACGATAAGATCCGTTCCTAAAGCAATGGTTGGCAGTACCGAACGTGCTTCCTCAACAGCCTTGCGATAAAGCTCTGTCCTATACACCCTGCCCATACGAGCAAGCGTAGCGTCACATCCGGACTGAAGGCAGATGTGCAAGAAAGGTGCAATTCTTCCATTGGAGGCAGCAATTACCTCTACCAAACGAGCATTTACATCTGGTGGCTCAAGAGAAGAAAGCCTCAAGCGGCCAACCTCGGTTTTTTCAAGCACATACTCGAGAAGATCTGGGAGCCTGAGGGTCTTCTCACCCTCATCCTCAAGTTGAGCCTTATAGCTGCCAAGGTTAATTCCTGTAAGAACAACCTCTTGAGCTCCCCTGCTCATAGCATCTTTTACCTGTGAAACAACCTCACGAGGATCAAGGGATTTTCCCGCACCGCGCGCCTTCCAGACAATGCAGAAGGTACAACGATTATCGCAACCGTCTTGAATCTTGATACCAGGGCGTGTGCGACCTGTTGGAGTTGGCTTGGAGATGACAAGACCGTCGTCACTTACGGATTCTGGAGCAAAGCCTAGCTCTTCAAGAACTCTATCTGCAACTTTGTCTTTCTCGGCTTCTACCACAACGTTAGGAGCAAGAG
>JABZGZ010000144.1 GCA_015259105.1 Atopobium sp.
GAATACGTGCAGCGCCCAAGTTGGAGACCTGGTCAACCTTGAGCATGGTGTAAATCTTGCCCGAAGCCTCAAGAATCTCCTGGACCTGGTCGGTGGTCAGTGCGTCAAGGCCGCAACCAAACGAGAAGAGCTGGATGAGGTCCAGGTCGTTTCGGGACGCAACAAAGCGAGCCGCACGGTACAGACGCGAGTGGTACATCCACTGGTCAACAATGCGGATGGGGCGCTCAGGCATCATCTTATGAGCAATGGAATCCTCGGTGAGCACGGCAAAGCCAAACGAAGAGACCAGCTCAGGGATGGCGTGGTTAATCTCTGGGTCGTTATGGTATGGACGACCTGCAAGAACAATACCGTGAGCGTCGTGCTCCTCAATCCACGCAAGAGCCTCGTCACCTGCGCGGTGCATCTGGTCCTTGACGTTGATGTCTTCCTGCCAAGCAGCCTCAACAGCGGCGTCAATTTCGGCGCGCGTGATGTGCTCGCCGCGGAAGCGACCCTTGCCTACCTGTGCGTCCTTCTCGCGCTGTTCACTGATGAGCTCGTACAAACGACGCTTGAGCTCGTTTTTCTTGTCGTACGGAATGAACGGAGCCATGTACTGGATGGACGGATCGGAGAGCTCGTCCACGTTGAGGCCCAGCGCCTGAGGGTAGCTCATGACAATTGGGCAGTTGTAGTGGTTGGTTGCTGAGTCGTCCTCCTTGCGCTCCCAACGAATGCATGGCATCCAAATGAAGTCTGGGTCCTTGGCCAGCAGATTCATAATGTGGCCGTGGGAAAGCTTTGCGGGATAGCACGCGGACTCGGAAGGCATGGACTCAATACCCATGTCGTACGTCTTTGCGGTAGTCTGGTCGGACAAAATGACCGAGAAGCCCAGCTTAGTGAAAAACGTGTGCCAGAACGGATAGTTCTCGTACATGTTCAGCGCGCGAGGAATGCCAACAGTGCCGCGTGGAGCCTCATCTGCAGGAAGCGACTCGCGATCAAACAGCAGCTTATTCTTGAACGCAAAGACGTTTGGCGCCTCGTTCTTCTTGGCACCGCGCTTCTTACCTGCGCCTTTCTCGCAACGGTTACCGGTGATAAACCTGTGGCCGCTGCCAAAGTCGTTGATGGTAAGCATGCAGCTGTTAGGGCAGATGCGGCAGTGTGTGTTGGTAAGCTTGACCTGCAGGTTGTCGATGGACTCGCGGTCAAGCAGGGTGGATACACCGTCAATGCCTGCGCGGTCGCGGGCGAGAAGAGCGGCGCCGTAGGCACCCATAACGCCTGCAATGTCTGGTCGGATGACGTCCCTGCCGGTGAGCAGCTCAAAGGCGCGGAGCGTTGCATCGGACATGAAAGTACCGCCCTGGACGATGCAGTGCTCACCAATCTCGCTGAAGTCGCGGAGCTTGATGACCTTGAACAGGGCGTTCTTGATGACGGAGTACGAAAGACCAGCAGCAACGTCGCCGATGGTTGCGCCCTCCTTCTGCGCCTGCTTGACGCGGGAGTTCATGAAGACGGTACAGCGTGATCCCAGGTCAACAGGGAGTGTTGCCTTGGTTGCAGCGGTTGCAAACTCGCGGACGTCCATCTTCATAGAGTCAGCAAAGGAC
>JABZGZ010000145.1 GCA_015259105.1 Atopobium sp.
CACGGAGACTCCGGTCACCTGTCAAACGAGTACACTGCGCAGGCGTTGTCGCAGCTCGTAGGCCCAAATACGCGTTATGTGGTTGGCATGCACCTCTCTCACGAGAATAACCGTCCAAGCGTCGCTGTGAGAACGCTTGCTGAGGCGGTTGGCGCGCAGCCTCTCAACGATGCGTTTACCGAAGCGCAGACCCCCGACGGTTCTCTTGCCGTTTGCGTGGCAAGCCAAGATTGGCCGATGTCGCTGTAAGCTGCGCGTTTGCGTGTTGCCCCGCCTCAAGCGCTCCGGGTTCCGCGCCCCAACAGCACGTCCCAGGCTTGCAATAACAAAAAAGCGAGAAAACCTTGGAGCTCCAAGATCTTCTCGCTATGCGAGGTGCCTGTAATCGGGCGTTGAACAGGCACGTCTAGCCGTACGCTCGGCTGCAGCTATACGTGCCTGGCAGGTCAACTGCCAGGCACCTTACTGCCTGAGTAGCAGCTTGTCTGACCGCCAAAGCTGCCGCTCAGAGCACTAGTGTTAGTCGATTGCAATCTTTGTGACGCTAGCCTGCTGATCCTGCTTTGGAACAGTAATGGTCAGGATGCCGCCATCAAGCTTTGCAGTCAGACCCTCTCGAGCTGCGTCCTTCAGATACACGCCACGAGTTGCCTGCCACTCAGAAGACTCTTTGTGCAGGTAATTCTTGGCCTTCTCCTCATCAGATTCCTTGCGAGTAGCGGTGATTGAAAGCCTTCCCTCATTAAGCTCAACGTCAATATCCTCTTTGGAAACACCGGGAAGCTCAGCTGTTACCACGTAAGACTGACCTGCGTCTTCAACGTTCATAACAAATGCATCGGACGAGACAGAAGACAATGCGGAATAAGGCGCATCAAAGAAAGAATCAATTGCCCCAAATGGCCACGTGCTCAGATTCCTTGCAATACGATCATAGGGAACTACATTCTTCATAGTAACCACTCCTTTACTGGTAGATGCCGTTATTGGCACTTCGTTGTTCATCATCTGTTGTACCCTGCTTGCGCGAATTTATACAACTTTTTATAAAATTTCTAAGTCTGTTTGACTAAGATTACCCTGCGGATATGTACCACATCGATGCGCGGACCGACACGCGAGCCGGAGCGCGGACCGATACTTCTTAACGCAACCGTCTGGCAGAGTCGCCTCCATGCAATCACCATGCAGCCACCATGCGTTCGACCTGCGATCGCCCAAATATCCGAGCAAAACTGTGCAGGATTGCGCGCGCTGCGGTATCATGTTTTATATCAATGTTTTGCGAGACTACGACAAAAGGATCATCGTGGACACCTCGAACAACCTTGAAAATAACGTTTCACCTGCGGATCAGAACCCTCGCTCTGACATCCAGCAGGACTTTGAATACGCTGAATCTTTTGAGCAGGAAGCTCAGCCAGCCGATGGAACCGACCTTCACGCAACTGGCGCGCAGCACTTCTCGACATCTGAAGCTTCCGAGTACGAAGGCGAAGGCGCTGCAAAGCAGCCATACGTTCGCCAGCACCGCCATCACAAAACAGTGGAGCCTATCAGCGACTTTACGATGCCGGGCGAGAAGCTCGAAC
>JABZGZ010000146.1 GCA_015259105.1 Atopobium sp.
CCATAACGGTGCGCATCATACCAGCACTTTGAACGCCGTGGCCGTCGTCAGAGAACGCGGATGCTCCCTCATCAACCATGTTGCCAATCTCAGCAAGCTCCTGTCCCTTAGAACCCTTGGTCAAAGCACCCATAGGACGGACGTGAATGAGACCAACCTCATTGCCACGATCAATCTGAAAACGAACAGCAGGCCCGTTATCGGTAACAGGATTGGTGTTTGGCATAGTAGCAACATCAGTAAAGCCACCATGAACCGCAGCCCTAGAGCCCGTCTCAATGGTCTCTTTGTACTCAAAGCCAGGATCTCTAAAGTGAACGTGCATATCAACAAGGCCAGGGGTAAGCACCTTGCCCTTTGCATCAATAACAGTATCACCCTCTTGAGGTGCAACGGTTGCTGCTACTTCAGCAATAGTTTCTCCATCAATACGAACGTCCAGTACCGCGTCAAGATTAAGCTGCGGATCTACAACACGCGCGCCCTTAAGCAGAAATGCCATCAGAGTCTCCTCCCAGAAGCAAATACATTGCGGCCATGCGCGTCAAAACGCCTGCATTGACCTGGTCAAGAATACGCGAGCGAGCGCAATCGGCCACTTCGCTGTTAATCTCCATACCGCGATTCATTGGTCCTGGGTGACAGATAATTGCCTCAGGCTTCATCAGCTTGCTGCGACGCTCGTCAAGGCCCCAAAGTCTGTTGTACTCACGGCGAGAAGGAATAGGAGCTCCTTCCATACGCTCCAGCTGCACGCGGAGCATGTACACGACGTCAACATCACCAATGACCTCATCAAAGTGTGAGGTCTGATAGCAGCCAAACCAGCTTGGATCGTCTACGTGGAATGTTGGAGGTCCAACTAGAACAACCTCTGCGCCCATAGTCTTGAGTGCTGGCACCAAAGAGCCAACAACGCGGCTGTGAGAAAGGTCGCCAACAATGGCAACTTTAAGGCCGTCTAAGTGCCCAAAGTTCTTGCGAATGGTATAGAGGTCAAGCATTGCCTGCGTTGGATGCTGATGCTTACCGTCGCCAGCATTGATGACTACGGCATCAGTGTGCTCGGTAATTTTTTGTGGCGTACCTGCAAGTCTTGCGCGGCAGATAAACATATCAACGTTCATGGCGTCAATGGTCTGGATGGTATCTGCCAGAGACTCTCCCTTAACAACAGACGAAGTTGAACCTCCCATGTTCAGAGCATCAGCAGAGAGGCGCTTCTCGGCAAGCTCAAATGAAGAGCGAGTCCTGGTAGAAGGCTCCAAAAACAGATTGACAATGGTGCGGCCGCGAAGCGCTGGAACCTTTTTAATGTCTCTGTTGTTCACCGCTTCAAACGACTGAGCAGTATCAAGAATCTGCTGGATGTCGTCACGAGTCAAACTGTTTGTATCAATCAAATGTTTAACTGAAAGCATTAGTTTCCTCCCTCAATAAAGGGGTCAGAAAAGTCAGCTTCATACAGCAAGACGCAGTCCTGACCATCAATTTCTTTAACATTTAAGCTGACTACCTGGCTCTTTGATGAAGGAACGTTCTTTCCCACATAGTC
>JABZGZ010000147.1 GCA_015259105.1 Atopobium sp.
GGCTCCAGGTCGGGCGTCTCAAACAGGTTGGCCAGCAGGTGGCCTTCCAGGTGATGAACGGGAATAAGCGGCAGGTCAGTGGCCACGCAGAAGCCCTTGGCAAACGCCACACCTACAACAAGTGCGCCGACAAGGCCTGGACCTGCGGTAACACCAACGGCAGCCAGGTCAGACGGCACCAGCGTATCGCAACCAAAGTGCGCACCCGCGCGGGCCATGGTCTCCTCAAAGAGACCCACAATAGCCTCAGTATGCTTGCGAGAAGCAATCTCGGGCACGACACCGCCAAAGCGAGCGTGGAAGTCAATTTGAGTTGCAACAACATTTGCGCAGACCACACCGTGTGAATCCATGATGCACATAGCGGTCTCGTCGCAAGAGGACTCCAGGCTGAGAATCAAATCCCCCGCCTCGCGCAGTGCCGCAAGCGTCTCTTCAGAGCGCTCACCTGCAACAATAGGCCACGGACGTACCGATGCGTGAGGCTCAGGGTTTCTGGCCTCAAAGCCAGCGCCAACCGCCAAAGGCAGCTGTGCCGTCATCAAAACTGCTGCACAATCCGGGCCGTAGTACCCCGGACGACGGCCAACCTCATCAAATCCCAGTTTGCGATACGCGCCCTGAGCTGGAGCGTTATCCTCCTCCACCTCAAGGGTAATTGCGGACGCGCCCAACATCTGAGCGTCATACGCCACGCGTTCTACAAGCTTAGATGCAATTCCCTGGCGGCGACGCTCGGGCGCAACCACCACTTCTTCCACCTCAAACTCGGCTCCTGCCAGGCGACCGCCCGCAAAGCCAATAACCGTTCCGCGGTCGTGAGCAAGCCACCAGCTACGACCAACGCCCGAGAGCTCGTCATAGAATGTCTGCTTTGACCAGGCAGAATGCGCGGCATCAGCATACGTTGCCGCCTCAAGCTCCGCCACCTGGTCCAGATCGTTCATCGTCATCGGACGAAGCTGCAGGTGAATATCGGCCAGCGCATCATCCACGCCGGTCAGAGCTACCGTTGCCGGCTCCTTCAAGCCCAAACGCTTGCGCTCCGACTCCTCCGCGTCCGAAAGTCGCGTGTAAATGGGCAGCACCAGCGCCGGATCACCCGCGCCCGCCTGCTGATACTCGGGCATACACACCGCGTGTACCAGGCCTTCTCCTGTTGGGAACCACGTTGCTTCATCCGTGTATGTCGAGAAACCCGCGCGCTCAAAACGCTCACGATACTTCACTAAGCCATTGCCTGTAAGCGTGAACTGGTCCTTATCAGTCCTGCTCGACCACTCCTCCACACAAGCGTCCGCCTTGAGGACGGTCTCCACCGGGAAAGTTCTATGTGCTCCAGCATTATCCAGCAGGTAGATGCCCGGGTAGACCTCGCCGCGCATAGCGTCTGCAACAACGCCAACGGTGCCACGCACGCCCGCCTTCCACGCGCTAAACGCCATAGCATCAAGCGCACTTGCGCCGTAAAGTGGCAGGCCAGAGCCACATGCAATGCCCTTTGCAGTTGCCACACCAATGCGA
>JABZGZ010000148.1 GCA_015259105.1 Atopobium sp.
GGCAACTCTGACCGCTAAGTTCGAGGGCTACGATGGATTTGACACCGACGCAGCTAACCCATTCGTCTTCTTCGTCAATCCTCTCGACGTTGCTGACTACCTCGGCACTGCAACCGTAACCACTCAGAACGCTGCAGGTATTACTTACCTCAAGGACTTCCTTGGCCTGGGTACCGCAATCACCTCTTCCGCAGTTAGGGCTGGCACTCTCTTTGGTACTGCAGCCATGAACCTCAACCTGGCATACATCCCAGCAAATGGTTCTGACCTTGCTTCCACCTTCGGCCTGACCTCCGACGCTACCGGCTTCGTTGGTATTACCCACAATATCAACACCAATAACGCAACCTGCGACACCTTGGTTATGTCCGGCGTCAAGATCTTCCCAGAGATCACTGATGGCGTTGTCAAGGCTGAGATTAAGGCTACCGTCTAATCCACAAAGTAAGGAGGTGAGCGTATGAGCGTATTAGATCGCGTCAAAACACGACTCGAAGCGGTAGAGGATAAGCCGAGCGATAAGTGGCTGGAAGAGGTCACGCATACGCTCACGGACCGCATCTGTTTGCGCGTTGGTGTATCCACGCTACCCACCACAGCTGAGTCCCTTGTGGTCGATGCAACCGTTAAAGCGGTGAATCGCCGATTCGATGAAGGCATCACACAGGAGGCGGAGGGGCAGGGCGGAACCTTGTCCCTCCAGTTTGTGGACGACCTTCTCGCGGAGTACGCCGCGGAGCTTTCTGCCTTGGCTGAGATTGCTAGAGCGGACACTACCGCCGCTCTGCAGTTCCCAAAGGTGAGGTTCGTATGAAGTGGCGGATGTGCGAGTTGATTGAACTCGCGGACACCGACGCGCGCGACAAGCTAGGCAATCGCGTACTCTCGCGCCGGGTGCTCACAACCACCCGGGCGAGGGTATGCCCCGCATCGCTTGTAGAGACGCAAAACGAAGGCAACGACTATGCGGCGTGCGACTTAACGCTTATCACGACAGTTCCCGCCGAGCTTGCCCTCCGTGCGTCTCTTGTACGCTTTCCCGTGATTGACGCTGGCGACGTCTATGAGGTCATCCATGTGAGTGACTTCGGACGCCGCCGCGTTTTGTCACTGAAGAAGCTAAAGGGTGATGCGTATGCCTAGTGTTCGCCTGCAGTTTGACGATGGCGGACTTGGCGACGCACTGAAGGAGCTTGCAAACATCAAGCCCGAGATTGTTATGAAGCGCACCGTGAATGAGATAGCCGAAGACCTACGCGCGACCACACCACGAGACACAGGCGAGTTGATTGGATCTATTCGTCAAAGCGTCAAAGGTGGCGAGGGTGAGATTGGCTACACGGGAGAATACGCGCCACACGTTGAGTATGGCCATAGGCAAAATGTTGGCCAGTACGTTCCGAAGCTTGGCAAGCGCCTAAAGGCGCCCTTTGTGGAAGGCCAGCACTTCTTTGCTACGGAAATTAAAGCGGCGCGCGCTGTTCTGAAGAAGCGGTGCGGTGAGTATCTAAGGA
>JABZGZ010000149.1 GCA_015259105.1 Atopobium sp.
TATCAATACACGACTGCAGCGACCACAGGTTTTGAAAGCCGCCATCGGCAGCAGCAATCATCTCGGATGCCATCGAGAACACTGTGTTGGGCAGATTCAACCCATTATAACGACGCGGCAGCGAGACACCCCATAAGCCAGCTTGTCGTGTAGCTTCAAAGTTTTCGAGCGTCTTTGAGGCATAGAGCATGCGCCCATTCTCCAAATGCGGCCCTTCTAAATCAACCGCTTCGGCGTTGGCAGCAATGATATTAGCTGCAACATCGCCTGTAATGTCGAGCATACGTTTGTAGTTTTCTATCGCGTCTTCATAGTTGATGGGCGCCTCGTCGTGGGCAGTCGCATCAGCATAGTTGCGTTCTTTCAACTCAACAATGCGCTTCATGAGCGGATGGTCGAGGTGGAATTCAATCTCTGGATGATCAGTATAATAATTTGCCATAATTGCACTATTTGGAATTTTGTTTATAGTATTTAATAAGTTTGGGGACTACTTCCTCGACTGTACCATGAATGACGTAGTCGGCAATCTTGTTGATAGGTGCATCGGAGTCGTTGTTAATCGAGATAATGATGCCGCTATCTTGCATACCAGCGATGTGCTGGATTTGCCCCGAGATGCCGCAAGCGATGTAGACTTTCGGATGCACGGTAACGCCTGTCTGACCTATTTGCCGATCATGGTCAATCCATCCCGCATCCACGGCTGCACGACTCGCACCCACTTCGCCATGCAGCTCTTTAGCCAGCTTAAAGAGTAAATCAAAGCCCTCCTTGCTGCCAACGCCGTAGCCACCAGCCACTACGATAGGTGCGCCTTTGAGGTTGTGCTTAGCAGCCTCGACATGGCGTTCAATGACCTTCACTACATAATCCTCGGCTGGCACATAGTTTGCCACATCAGGATAAACCACCTCACCCTTAGCCTGGCCTGTATATAAAGCCTTTTGCATAACGCCAGATCGCACTGTTGCCATTTGTGGACGATGGTCGGGGTTGACAATCGTGGCAACGATATTGCCACCAAAGGCCGGGCGTATCTGGTAGAGCAGGTTGGCATAGTGTTTACCTGTTTTCTTTTCGTCATAGTCGCCAATCTCGAGCTGTGTACAGTCTGCTGTCAAACCAGAAGTGAGTGACGAGCTAACACGAGGACCTAAATCGCGGCCGATGACCGTGGCACCGAGCAAGCAAATCTGAGGCTTTTCCTCCTTAAATAAATTAACGAGAATATCGGTATGGGGCGCTGAGGTGTAGGGAAACAATCCCACGCCATCAAACACAAACAATTTGTCAACACCATAGGGAAGAATTTGATCTTCCACGTGGCCTTTGATACCCGACCCAGCTGCAATAGCATGCAGTTCGACGCCCAATTGGTTGGCCAATTTGCGTCCTTTAGTGAGTAATTCTTGCGAAACCTCCTGCACGGTGGTTCCTTCTATCTCGCAATATACAAATA
>JABZGZ010000014.1 GCA_015259105.1 Atopobium sp.
CGACTGGACTCGGTCATGAAGGAGCCCTGGCCAACGCCAAACTTTACGCCGCCACGGCTGAATACCTTGTAGTCACCGTGGAAGACTTCTTCTGCAGTACGACCAGTGAGGTCTGCGCCAGCGTCAAACATTTGCTCAGAGTAGGCGTCGATGTCTTCTCCACAAATCTCTGCAAGCTTTTTACCAGCAACAATATCGCGCTCAGTGCAGGTAGGGGAGCGGAATGCAAGGGTGTCGGAAAGAATTGCAGAGAGCATGAGGCCAGCAATATTCTTTGGAATCTCAATGCCGTACTCGTGGTAGAGGCCATAGATGATGGTGCAGGTGCAGCCAACAGGGACGTTTCTAAAGGTAATTGGGTTAGAAGTCTCAATGGAGCCGATGCGGTGGTGATCAACAATCTCCATGATCTCGGCCTGCTCAAGACCATCAACTGCCTGAGTGCGCTCGTTGTGGTCAACAAGAATGACATGCTTCTTGCGAGGATTCAAAAGACCAGGGCCGCTGATAAGACCAGCAAAAGTTCCGTTCTCGTTGATAACAGGGAAGAAGCGGTGCCTTGAGTTGGTCATTTCCTTACGAGCATCATCAATTGCGGTGTTGACGCTGAACTTAAGGATGTCGTCAGTGAGCATCTTCTCACGTACAGGCATAGACATGATAAGCAGGCGAGCTACCTCAAAGGTGTCGCGTGGAGTGCTGATAATAGCGCAATCACGCTTTTTAGCCAGGTCAATAACGTCCTGAGCAATTGGAGCATCACAAGAGACAATAAGGCAGGAAGCGCCGTGCTCAACTGCGATAGTCTGGTTCTCATGGTTGCCAGCAACAACAATGATATCGCCAGCATCAACAATCTCTGAAAGAGCGGAAGCGCTGGTACCAACGCGAATATTGCCCTGCTTAACAACGCCCTGAGGATCACCAAGAACTATGGTGCCACCAAGCGTAGAAACGATATTTGCATAGCTTGTCTTAGCCTTAGAGAGCAGGTTTGGCTCGGAAAGACTCATGTTTGCATTTGCAATATCTTTAACGGCAATCAGGCCAGTAAGCTCTTCTTCCTCATCAGTAACGCAAAGTGTATCAAGCTTGACGTCCTGCATAAGCTGCCAAGCAGCATAGAGGCTCATTCCAGCATCAACTTTTGGCTGAGCTTGAATTTCTGCATCTTTAATTTGAGGAGTAACCGTAGTAATAAGCTGCGGCTCTTCAAAGCCAAAGTGATTTAAAACAAAGGCGGTCTCACGGTTGAGTGAGCCAGCGCGACGAGCTTCATAGATAGGGTTATCAATCTGATTTTTGAGATACGCATAAGAAATTGCAGCACAAATGCTGTCTGTATCTGGGTTCAAATGGCCAATGATATTTACTTTACGAATTGCTTCTGCCATCTTCGCCTCCCTGGTAATGTCGATGATGTAACTTTCTAATTAGAACACACTTTAGTAAGCACATTTTGTTTCTTTTTTAATACCACCTTGTAGTGTACCCCTCTCTCTTTTTACTTAGAACAGAAAATCGCAGAAAAACAGCGGGCGTACCTGTGAATCTGATAAATGTGTATAGGACAAATGACAATTCAAAAGTTGAAGGAAATTAGTACAATGAAAGGGTTAACAAATCGATTGAATTGGAATACCTAGTGAGTTCTCCTACGCGTTTTTCTGCTAAAAAAAGAAACGCTCGTCATATGGTTAAGGAAGCGCACGTCCCTGAGCCTTCATCTGAGGCAAGGGAAGTTGCACCTGTAGAAGCACCTCAGACTCCCGTAGGGAAGGCTGATACTTCGGCAAGTCCAGTGGCCTCTCTGCAGATTGCATCTGAGCAGCTTTCGTCTGCTTTTACGTCGTTTGCGCAGCGTAAGCCTGCAGAAGTGTCTGCTGCACAGCCTGCAGAAAAGTCTGCTACACAGCCCGCAGAAAAGTCTGCAGAAAACATGCGGTCTAAAGTTGCGCCAGAAAAAAAGAAGCGCCAGAAAACTCCTCTATCTGCACGCAAAAGCATTCGTGTGGAGAAGCGTCCTCGCAATCAAGCAGATCCGGAACCAGAGCAGCGTCATTCTCGCCCGGTGAGTGCGGGCAGAAGAAAGCTTGAGCTGGTAAGTGTCGTTGCAATTTTGGCGCTTGCGGTGCTCTCGATTGTTCTGGTTAACCGACCAAGTCAAAAAACGCTGGTATTCGGCGACAATCAGGTGACGTATACCGGCACTACCATTCAGGGAAAGATGAATGGTCAAGGCAAGATGACTTTTGAGAATGGCGATACCTACGAGGGAGAATTTGTCGACGGGTATTTCCAAGGTACGGGAACGTACACCTCAAAAGACGGCTGGACGTACGAAGGTCAGTTTGTAAAAGGCCAGGCAGACGGCCAAGGAAAGCTCACTACGCAAGACAATATTGTGTACGAAGGAACTTTTAAGCAAGGGATTTATCAAAGTGCGAATTAAATGGTTTTCGCTTGTACGTATAACAGGACTTGTTTTAGTCCTCATATATCACTTTTTTAAGGACGCGCTTCCAGGCGGCTTCATTGGCGTCGACGTATTCTTTACGTTCTCGGGCTATCTCATCACGGCTCTTTTGATTGACGAGTTTGCTCGCTTTAGATCCATCGACGTCATTGGGTTCCTACGCAGGCGTTTCTACAGAATTGTGCCGCCGCTTGTGTTTATGGTGCTGGTCTGTACGCCATTTCTTCTGCTTGTGCGTACCGAGTTCATTTCCGGTATTAAGTATCAGATTGCCGCAGCTCTTGGCTTTGTAACTAACTACTTTGAGATAGTTCTGGGCAACAGCTACGAGAATCAATTTGCTCCTCACGTGTATCTGCATACCTGGAGTCTTGCCGTTGAAATGCACTTTTATGTGCTCTGGGGTTTGTGCGCCTGGCTGCTTGCTTGCGTGAGTAAAACAATTAGAAGCTATAAGGTAAAGATCGCTGGAGCTTCCCTGGTGCTGTTGGTTGTTACTTACTTGGCGATGGCCACCGGAGCCCAAAACTCCACGAATCTTTCTATCCAGTATTTCTCGACGCAAACGCACGTGTTCCCCTTCTTTATCGGCGCGCTTTTATCGTGTGTTGCAGGAATTGCCCAGACAGGCGAGCTCTTTGACCAGCTCGAGCAGAAGCTTTCTACTCAGCTAACGCTTGTGGGCCTTGTGGCAAGCTGCGGCGTTCTTGTCTTCCTGAGCGTCTTCATGCACTTCGAGGATCTCTTCACGTACACCTTTGGTTTCCTTTTTGCCTCGCTCGCAGCAGCCGCAATGATTTTCTTTACTCGCATGTTGCATCAAAAAACCGAGGGCATCAAAGAGCCTGGCATCGTTTCTTTTGTGGCAGATACCAGCTACGGCGTGTATCTGTTCCACTGGCCTTTGTACATTATTTTTGCCGAGAAGGTCGATCCAGTCCTGGCTGCACTCCTAACCCTGGTACTTTCGTTTGTGTTTGCTAGTTGCTCGTTCTATGTGCTTGAGCCAGCGTTGGCAGGGAAGTCTCCAGAGATCTTCTCGCGCATCAAGCTGGATGGTCAGAAGGTTTTGCGAGGTACCGGCCTTGCGCTTATTCCTTTTGCTGTGGCCGTTGCCTATATTGCGCTAACCGCTCCACAGCTCAGCGATTTCCAGAACGATCTGCTGCTCAATGCTTCGTTGCAGGAGCAGAGCACCATGACCATGACTCGCAAGCATGCGGATACCTCGCAGGCAAGCAACTACAACGTTGTTGAGGGAGTCACCTACATTGGCGATTCTGTTTCGCTGCGTGCTCGTTCTTACCTGCAGGATGCGCTGCCCGATGCTCAAATTGACGCTTCTGTTAGTAGAAACGTGGCGATGGGCGTAGATTTGCTGCAGTCCGCAATCGATAACAACACCCTCTACCAGGACGTTGTTGTTGCCCTGGGCACCAACCCTGTTGGCGGCTCCGATGCGGTTGATAAGATTGTGGACATGCTACCGCGCGGACATCGTCTGATTTTTGTCACTCCGTATGACGGTAGAAACTCCGATCCAAATGCTGGTGCAAATGCCATCCGTGCTCATGAGCTTGAACTCGCTCAACAGTACGACTTCATTACCATTGCGGATTGGGCACAGATTGCTCAGGATAATCCTGACATTTGGGCAGGTACTGACTACGTTCACTTTGGCTCTGATTCAGATTCCATTAATCGAGGCGGTACCCTGTACGCGCAGATGGTCAAAGATGCCGTAGATAAAGCAAATCAGGGCCACGTCAAACCTTAATTCAGCTGCGTTTATCCGGGTCTACCTGCGCTTAGTTGCGTCCAGATGCACCTAGCTGCGCCTAGCTGCGCCGTTATTTCCCCGGTCTGGTCGTGACGGTGTTCTTGCTGGTGACATATGGCGTGATTACGCTGGATATCTAGGAGATTTGGACCCTTTGCGGTGAGTTGTTCGGCGCAAGTCGTCTGGTATGAGGCATCTGACACAAGCTATGATCAACGATTTATGGGATGATTCATTTCTGCGTATAAACATGGTCTAATATACGGAATTATGAATATCATCATATAAATAATTTAACTACTGCTATTTTCAAGCCTTCAACAACACACCTATGTCAGATAATCTGCTAAATCCGGGGCGAAAAACACACCTAAGTCAAATAATCTGCAAGATATAGAGGTTTTGGGTGCAATGTATACGCTTTTTGAGCAGATTATCTGCCATAGGTGTGTTTTCGCATCCGTGTCTCGCACCCGCGCGCCTCGTGACGCGCTCGCGCACCCCGCAGCGCACCCGCGCGCCCTCTTTTCCAGCTTCTCTACTGTGGAGCCCCCGCAATATTTCATTAGAATGGACTATGTGAATATTTCATCTGACAGCCCCTTAAGGAGGAGCACATGGCAGAGTTTGTCTATCAGATGTACAAAGCCCGCAAAGCTGTCGGCGAGAAGGTCATCCTTGATGACGTCACCGTCGGCGTATACCCTGGCGCAAAAATCGGCGTCGTGGGTCCAAACGGCATGGGAAAGTCCACCCTGCTCAAGGTCATTGCCGGTATGGAGGACGTCTCTAACGGCGAGGCAAAGCTTACCCCAGGTTACACCGTTGGCCTGCTCCAGCAGGAGCCGCCGCTGGATGAGACCAAAACGGTCAAGGAGAACATTGAGCTTGCCTTCGGTGATCTGCTTGCCAAGATTGCGCGCTTCAACGAGATTGGCGTTGAGATGGGCAATCCTGACGCTGATTTTGACGCCCTGATGGCAGAGATGGGCCAGCTCCAGACTGAGATTGACGCAGCTAACGGTTGGGACCTGGACAGCCAGCTCTCTCAGGCAATGGACGCGCTCCAGTGCCCTGATCCAGACTCTCCCGTCACCCATCTCTCTGGTGGCGAGAAACGCCGTTTAGCCCTGTGTCGTCTGCTTCTCGAAGCTCCTGACTTGCTGCTTCTTGACGAGCCAACCAACCACCTTGATGCGGAGTCGGTGCTCTGGCTTGAGAAGTTCCTGCATGATTACCCCGGTGCTGTCATGGCCGTCACGCACGACCGTTACTTCCTTGACGACGTCGCTGAGTGGATCTGCGAGGTTGACCGCGGACAGCTCTATCCTTACGAGGGAAACTACTCAACTTACCTGGAGAACAAGGCAGCACGCCTTGAGGCTCAGAACCAGCAGGACGCCAAGCGCGCAAAGAAAATGCGTGCTGAGCTGGAGTGGGTTCGTTCGTCTCCTAAGGCTCGCCAGGCAAAAAACCGCGCGCGTCTTGACCGCTATGAGCAGATGGAAGCAGAGGCTCGTGCATCCAAGAAACTCGACTTCACCGAGATCCAGATTCCTGTTGGTCCGCGTCTGGGTCAGAAGGTTCTGGAAGCCGACCACATCCACAAAGCCTTCGGCGACCGCGTTCTTATCGACGACCTCTCGTTTAGCCTGCCAAGAAACGGCATCGTTGGTGTGATTGGCCCTAACGGTGTTGGTAAGTCTACGCTGTTCAAGGCTATTGTTGGCCAGGAGGAGCTCACTTCTGGCACGCTTGAGATTGGCGAGACGGTTCAAATTTCTTACGTTGACCAGCTCAGGCAGGGAATCGATCCAGATAAGACTATCTGGGAGGTTGTCTCCGACGGAAACGACTTTATCAAGGTGGGAGATACGGAGATTCCAAGCCGCGCCTATGTTGCCAGCTTTGGTTTCAAAGGACCTGACCAGCAGAAACGCGCTGGCGTCCTTTCTGGTGGCGAGAGGAACCGTCTAAACCTTGCCCTTACGCTTAAGCAGGGTGGAAACCTCCTGCTTCTGGACGAGCCTACCAACGACCTCGATATTGAGACGCTGGAAAGCCTTGAGGATGCACTTGAGCGCTTCCCGGGATGCTCAGTGGTAACCAGCCACGACCGTTGGTTCTTGGACCGCATTGCTACGCACATCCTTGCGTGGGAGGGCGACGACGAGAACCCAGGCAAGTGGTTCTGGTTTGAGGGCAACTTTGAGGCTTACCAGGCCAATCGTATTGAGAGACTTGGCCAAGAGGCTGCTCGTCCTCACCGCATTCACCGCAAACTCACCCGCGACTAACGTATAGGTGGCGCAAGCGCAGCGCATTCAAATAGAAGATAAAAATAGTAACTATTTTTATCATTGAGATTTCGTGCAATCTGTTTAAGAGACTAACAACTGGGTATCAAAAATGAGAAGCCAAAGAGCTTCTCATTTTTTATGAGAAAACATTGTTATGAGGAAAGAGAAGAACATGGCACTTGACACAAACGTTGGTAACATCCTTACTCAGCAGATCAACAAAGAGTTTTATTCCGCTTATCTGTATCTGACCTTTGCAGATTTCTATGAGGAGCAGGGCCTGAAGGGCTTTGCAAACTGGTATGTTATTCAGTCTCAGGAAGAGCTTGCTCACGCACGTATCCTTCGTCGCTACCTGCTTGATAACGATTGGACTCCAACCATGGAGGCAATCGCAAAGCCAGACCTTACCTTCTCCAAGGTAGTTGAGCCAATCAAGGCAGCGTACGAGCATGAGCAGTTCATTACCGCAAGCATTAACGAGTGCTATGCCGTTGCTCAGAAGGCAAACGATTTCCGCACTATGCAGCTGCTTGACTGGTACGTTAAGGAGCAGGGTGAGGAAGAGGCAAATGCTTCCGATCTTCTCAAGGCAGTAGAGATCTTTGGTGGAGATCCAAAGAACCTGTATGACCTTGACCGCGAGAACGCCGCTCGCGTCTTTGTCGCACCAACTATGCCAATGTAGGCAGCAGCTTAGACGCTACAGTGGAGTTTCGATAGCCTCTGATTTGTTCGAAGAGGGGCCTGATAGCTCAGCAAAGATGGCACCGCCTATGATGCAGGCGGTGCCTATTATTTTGAGAAGACCAAAAGGCTCGCCAAGAATAAGTGCCGAGAAAATAACTGCAGATAGTGGCTCGAGGTATCCAAAGACTGCCACGCGCTGAACAGGAATCTTGGTGAGCTGTGGGAAATACAAAAATGATCCAAGGCCCGTGTTAAAGAGACCAATAGTCAGAACAGCCAGCCAATTTACCGACGCAGGATCTGCGGGCACCTCGATGCCATGGAACACAACAGTAACCAGAGCAACAACAGCGCAGCCAATGCCCAGCTGAATGCTGGTGCCTTCAATACCAGAAACATCTTTGAGCTGCCTATTACAAATAACCATGACAGCATAGAGAACAGCAGAAAGGGCGCCTAAAAGAAGACCAGCAGGCGAGAGGTTCAGTCCAACTCCATAGCCAATAATTAAAGCAGCGCCAATAACAACTACAAGAAAGCCAAGTATCTTTTTAGCAGTGAGTTTCTCGCCAAATAAAAGGGGAGAGAGCGCCATTACAATAACGGGTCCGCAGTAGTACTCAAGCGTTGCAATACCAACGCCTACCAGGCGATACGCCTCAAAAAGGAAGGTCCACTGAAGACCCAAGGCAATGCCTGATCCAACGAGCGCCTGGAAGTCCTTGGGGTAGTTTTGAATGGTAAAAGCTTCTTTATGCACAAGCTTAACCGCGAGCAAAAAGAGCGTACCCAAAAGCATACGGAAGAAGACAATTTGGTAGCTAGGAAGATTGATAAAGCTTGCAACGATTCCGTTAGAACCGCAGATGATAAGCGCAATTAGGTAGAGCACGGTAGGTTTAAATGTGGCGTCTCTCATCGGCTACTCGCAAATTTCTGTATCCACGGACTGTGGAATTCTGTCGTTACAAATTACCTGGTAGAACAGTTTTTCTTGCTCTCGTTGATCGGAGGTCTGACCAAGCATCCACATAGTTTTTGCAACCAGGGCTTCGGTAGTCATATCGTCTCCAGAGAGAACGCCCGGCATATCTTGATAGGTTCTACCAACTTCATATACACCCAGGTCAAGACCCTCTTCAGGAACTTGTGTGGTAATAACTACGGTACGGCCAGAAGCAATCCAATCGGTGATAGCTTCCTCAAAAGAGCCGTCGTACGAGGGGATGCCGCCAATACCAAAGGTTTCAAGCACAATGGCGTCGTAGTCATTCTTCAGAAGGTAGAAGATAGATGGATTAAGCTCGGGGGTCAGTTTAAGCACAATGACACGCGTATTGAGCGTTTCATAGGTTGTAAGACCGCCATCTACCTGCTCTTCATTTGGCGCACTACGAATAATCTTGTTGCCACGGATGTGGGCAAGCGGTGGATAATTCATGCTCGTAAATGCATTGAAGCTCAGTGTGCGCTGTTTATGAGCGCGGGTGCCGGCAATAACCTCGTTGCCAAAAACCACCACAACTCCGGCGCTTCTGTCGTCGAGTGCGTAGAGAACGGAGTGGTAGAGGTTGAGTTTGGCGTCGGTAAACGGATTTGCCATTGGCTGTTGAGAGCCTGTGAGCACAATGGGTTTCTCGCTATTTTGAATGAGGTAGGAGAGGGCAGCAGCGGTATATGCCATGGTATCGGTGCCGTGAAGGATAATAAAGCCGTCATAGGCATCATACGACTCAATAATGGCGTCTCTGATCTGGAGCCAGTTTTGAGGGCGCATATTGGTGCTGTCGATATTCATGACTTGTTTGAAATCAAATTCGCAGAGGTCATGAACAAGAGGGACGTTGGCTAAAAGCTCTTCTCCTGAAAGTGAGGGAGCCAAGCCCGATTCAGTGGAAACAGAAGCAATAGTTCCTCCTGTTGCCATCAGTAAAAGTTTCTTCACACGTCCCCCATGAACTCCAATTGTGCAGACTTTACAGAAAATCAGTCTGTATAGCGCTTTATTGTAACGGGATAGATGCTTTTCAGGGCGAGAAAAGCAAAGTCGGTGTATTCTTTTTTGGTAAACGAATCTTTTAGCAAGGATTGTTGATGGCAGAGAACAACCTCTTTGGTTTTGGTAAGAAAAAGCGTCCAGCTCAAGTTCCACCTACTGTCTCTCGTAATGGGGAGTCTTCTACTTCTCCACGTGCGGTACGAGGTCGTCATGCAGCTGTTGGAAGCCGTGCACAGGCGCAGCGTAGAATGACGCAAGATCGCCCAACAAATCCCGTTAACCATGCTCGTGCAGATGCCGCCCGTGCACGTGGTCGAGCAAGAACTGCTTACGGCAATCACTATGGCACGCTCAACCCCAGAGATGAAGCTCAGGCAGCATATGCGGCTAGAAGACGTCGTTCTTCTCGCATGAGACTGGGTCGTGTGGCGCTGGCGGTATTGCTTGCAGCCATCATCTTGTGGGTAGTGTTTACGCTAGTAAGTTCATGTAGCCCAGGAGGCGCTTTTGCGCATGCTCAGGCGCTTGATCCTACCGTTACCCTGGCTGGTTCCGTGAAGGTCGGATAGCCTTACGGGCTGCGGCGTGCCTGTGGAGCACTCAGCAGTTTCGACGTTTATGCTGCTACTTTGGGCTCTTACTTGTAGAGACGCGTGAGAAGTCCAAATTCAAATCAACTGAACCGGTAATACCGTCAACTTGTCCTGTTGAAGTGTATTGCCATATCAAAAAGTTAAAGTTTACGTCTGGTTGATCAACGTATTGCGCCAGCCAAATGGGCTCGTCAAGCGAGACCAGGTCAAAGCGGTTTAGATCAACTTTGTTGCCATACACAATGACTCGATATCCTGCTTCTTGAATGGTGGTGCAAAATGCGCGCGCAATTGCGTTAGTTTCTGCGGGGGAAAGGTTGTCGGCGCGACCGCTGTAATCGGGAGAAGGCTCCAGGTCAAACGCAACAGGGAGAGCAAGCTTTGTAACTCCCGCTTCCCTTAGCTGCTGCAGAACAAAAGCGGCCTCCTCGCGAGCTTCTTCCACGTTAATAGCCTGCGAGAAGAAGTACACACCTACATCAAGACCAGCGCTTTGCGCACCCTTTAGGTTGGTCTCAAACAGCTCATCCGCGCGAATACCACCCTCGGTGGAGCCGCGGTAGCCAATGCGAAGCATGGCAAACTGAATGTCATCGGCAGCAACGGCCTCCCAGTCAATAAACCCCTGGTGAGAAGAGACGTCAATGCCCGTGCGTGTGAGCTCTTCTCCGTCCACCACATAATGCGCACGTCCCGTTGCATCATAGGTGAGGTTTTCCCACTCATAGGGGACCTCGTTTTTGATAATCAGGTTGTTGTCAAAAGAGAGGGAGAAAAGTCCCTGGCACGATTGCAACAATGCCAGCACAAATACAATGGCCAGCGTAATGAGCCCCCATGTAACAACAGGATTGTTCTGGGAATTTTGCTCAAGTGTATGCATCGCCCGCTGCTTACGTTTTGAAGCGTTTGCAGAAGCAGGTGTATGTTTAGTTTTAGAACGAGTCGTAGAGTTTCTCGTTTTCTTGCTTTTATGTGAGCTGTTAAAAATCACTGGTGAAAGAATTGTCCTTGTTCAAAAATTGGCTCGCAACACACGTTAATGCCCAGCTTGTGATAGATGGACTCGTCATCGCTTGGAATAATTGACGAGAAATACGCGTCGCATCCACGGAGTAGTTGCGTGGCATCAACGGCTTTTCCGGCCAATGGGTTGGTAATTGAGCTGATAGAGAGCGCAATGAGCATCTCGTCGGCGCAGAGGCTGGTGCGAGCTAGCTTAAAGTTGTTCTCTTTTAGCGTGCAAATAGGCCTTAGGACCTCATCTGAGACAATAAACGTCTTCTTCTCAATACCAACTACGTATTTGAGGGCGTTGAGCAAAAGCGACGCTGGCGCACCTAAAAGCTCCGAAGTTTTGCCGGTAATAATGGTGCCGTCAGGCATGACCATAGCGCCCGCAAGCTTTCCTGTCTCTTCTGCTTTATGCAAACAAGCTGCATGAGCTGGCGAGAAGTTCTGGTCAACGTTAACGTCTTTCATCAAAAGATTAATCTTTGTGAGTTCACGCTCACCCATGCCCGTACGCTCGAGTTTCTCGGCAGCCCTAAACCACCTGCGTACAATCTCTGCCTTGGAAGCTTCCTGGCAAACCTCATCGTCAGTAATGCAGTTGCCAACCATATTGACACCCATATCGGTTGGAGACTGATACGGGCTGGTACCTGCGATTTTCTCCATCATGGCCTTGAGCACAGGAAAAGCCTCAACGTCGCGGTTGTAGTTAACGGTAACCTTGCCGTGAGCCTCAAGGTGATATGGATCGATGATGTTGTTGTCGCCCAAGTCTGCCGTAGCTGCCTCGTAGGCAACGTTTACGGGGTGCTTGAGTGGAAGATTCCAAACAGGGAAGGTCTCAAACTTAGCGTAGCCTGCACGGACTCCACGGGTATTCTCGTTGTAGAGCTGCGAGAGACAGACGGCAAGCTTGCCAGAGCCAGGACCAGGTGCTGTTACAACCACCAGAGGATGCGTAGTCTTGACGTACTCGTTTTTACCGTAGCCCTCCGCTGAGACAATCAGGTCAATATTGGAAGGGTAGCCCTCAATGGGGTAGTGACGGTATACAGCAATACCCATGTTTTCCAGGCGCGCACGATAGGCCTTTGCCTTTGGCTGACCAGAGTACTGCGTAATGACAACACCGCCAATGGCAAGGCCGCGAGCACGGAAGATGTCCATAAGCCTCAGCACGTCATCGGCATAGGTAACGCCAATATCGCTTCTACGCTTGCCGTTTTCAATGTCGTTTGCGTTGATAGCAAAGACAACCTCTGCCTCGTGAGCAAGCTGCTGAAGCATCTGAGCTTTTGCATCTGGAGCAAATCCAGGGAGGATGCGAGAAGCGTGGTTGTCGTCGAGCAGTTTGCCGCCAAACTCAAGGTAGAGCTTGCCGCCAAATTCACTAATACGCTGGTGGATTCGATCCGCCTGCATAGTGATGTACTTCTCGTTATCAAAGCCGATACGCATGCGTCCTCCTGCCAAGATTTACTGTAGAAATTGTATCATCAAGCGCAGACTTCCTATACGCTATAAGCTATACAGAAAACAAATAAACAACCAAGGAGTTGTGTATGGATAGCAAGTTTTCACAAACACCTTCTCGTGGCGAGAAGTTCAAAGAGCTGGCACTGAGCGCTTTACGTGCTTTTGGTTATGGTTGTCTTACTGCGGCTGGAATGAGTGCGATTATCTTTGCATTTGCGTACTTCACCAGCGGCATGGATATGTTTACTGGTATCGACTGGGTGCGCCGTGTTATGTACGTCATTTCTTCTTTGGGAATTATTGCTTGTGGCGTTGGTCTGCTCTTTAGCGGAAAAGAGTACGAGGACCGTCAGATGGGCTTTACGCGCGATATTGATGACCCCGTCAGCCTTAAAGAAGGAAAGCTTGATCCTCGTATTTCAAAAATCGAGACCAATCACCTTTCTTGGCAGGCAGCAATCCTTTATGCCTCAATTGGTATGTTTGTAGTTACCACTATCTTTGACGAGGTTATGAGCCACACCTTCTTGATGTAGGTATCCTCGTCTGGACAGAGACAACTTACTAGGACAGTGGTGGCTTGCTAGTACGGAGGTAGAGCGCCTAGTATAAAGGCAGCTCGCCCGTTAACGGATCAATATCTTCTGCAGCCAGTGGCTCAAACGCCAGGCAGGTAAACGTGGGTTCTCCATGGAACTCGGTAAAGCCCGCGTCCCTAATAAGGGCCACAACAAAGCCACGAGCTTTTCCCTCGACAGCAAGCTCAAGCAACGCTTCTTCAGAATCAACGTAGACGCATACCTTTGCAACGCCAGCATCAAACCAGTTAGTGATTGCTGAGGTATCTTCGTCAGCATGGTCCAAATAGACCCAATTCTGATCATCGGTAACACGAACCTGATCAAGTCGACGCTCTTTTGCAAGTGCCATAAGCGTGGCTTCAACACACGCATGACTTGCCTGAGCAGCAATTTTCCCTTTTCGCATCTTAAGATCGCGACGAATAACAATCATTTGTTTTGATTTATACGAAGAGCTTGGCATGAAAAACCTTTCTAGAAACTGAGTGCTAAGTGTACCATTCACGGCTTTCCGATTTTTGTCGCAAGAAAAACTCGAAGTATCAAAAAGACTCTCTAAAACCAAGAGCGGCGAGAAGAACGTTGAATGTTCAGCTTGTTACATCAATAAGTTAAATAACGGCACCTGTATGGAAAGTTGATTCTTGTCCATGCTGCTATGGTTGACCGAGGAGGTGTCTATGAGAGAGTTGGTTATTTTTGTCATGTATATCTGGGCTTCAATATCGGATATGCGAAATCGCACTATTCCAAATAGAATCCCTCTTTTGCTCGCCTTTTTATGGCCTATTTGGCTTGTGGCAAATGAAACGCGCACTGAGTTACTGATGAATGCATTATGGAGTGAGCTCTTTGTTATAGGTGTACTGATTACCGTAGGTATAGTTACAAAATTTATAGGTCATATGTCTTCTCTGGGAGGGGGAGATATTAAACTTATTCTCTCAACATGCCTTTATCTTGAAATAAAAGAGACATTTGTCTTTTTATTTTCGGCAAATATTTTAGGTGTTATGTTTTCTTTTCTGTTCTTTATTTGGCGTAAATTTTTAAAGAGAGAAGACAGAAATAAAGAAGAAATTGCCAGTTCATATAGTATATTTATGTATACATTTCCTTTTGCACCATTTCTTGGATTTGGTGTGGCACTTGCGCTATTTTTACGCTAAAATCGGGAAGTGTTATATGAATTTAAAAATTCTTCTAATTCCCGAATATATAAAAAGTTTTTTCTGCTATCAATAGTTTACACGTTGCGTTGAGAGATTGAGTACCCCCAACACTCAATTTCATTACTGAATGGCCCCGACTGTTCAGATCTCTCGTTATGCGAGGCAACGTATGCCATGGAGGCAGGACGACTATTAACGTGGTCGCACACATGTCGCCCTGCCTCATGGCAACCTTTAAGAGCAAGAAGCTCTGCTTCTGATATACCCATTATTTCAAGTATTTAAAAGTAAATATACAGCTACTAAGCTATTTTCCTGTGGTTTTATACGTGCCAGAAACCAGCTGCATGGATCATCCAAAATCTTAAAAGCCAGATGGCGTAGAGGTCTTTGTTATTGCATAAAATCGCTGATACATTATTTTGCATAGTTCAATTGATTTTTGCATATCTTTTGTATAGCTAATTAATCCCAGACAGAAGAGTCACTTACGATTTATTTACGTAACAGGTATGCAATTTTCTTCAAATTTCCGCTTGTAAAACAACATAACAAATTGTATCTGAAGATATTTTAGTGTAGTATGGTACGGTAACAACGCGGGACTATGCATAAAACATACGCATGTTTTTAAGGCATCGTTTGAGCAGATGGGGCTGTGAGATGGCTAAGGCAGGTGTTACCAAAAAGACCGACCCAGGTTTGGGTAGGACAGTAGCAAGGTTGTTACAAGAAAGTGGCAAGCGCCAGGTAGACCTGTGCGAATTCTCACATTGGTCACGTGCGTATGTTTCTTACATTTGCACCGAGCGCCGTAAGTGGCCTTCATTTGATAAAGCAAAGGTTATCGCTGACTTCTTCTCCTTAAGTCTTGATCAACTTTGGGTTGAGCATCTTAAAGATCTTGTTGATGCTGGCGTGGAGCTTACAGAGATGCAGAAGAAGAATTTAGCCGAGGGTGTTAATCTTCCAAATCCTACTGTTATGCATGACGGAAATGACAATAGAGAATACCTCCAACCTGTTGCTTCCTCGGGGAACGGCTCAGATTACACGCTCCCGGAAATTCTTGGCGTCGAATAAGTATTTTTGACTATTTTTATTGTTTTCAATGCCATACTTGCTGTATACGCGTATGATTCAGCGTTGTTCAGATTGCATGGGGCTATCTGAAGAGTAGGAGATGTGCAAGATGGCTGGACTACACTGTTCAGACTGCGCTTTTAGCTCGTTTAAATTTAACGAGGACGCCCAGATGTATCAGGCGTACTGCTCGCGCGGCTATTTGCTGGCTGATCCACATATCCATGAGCTTTTTGCCATGCACTTTGCTAAGTCTCCAGAGGATTTTGTTCCCGTCAAAGATCCGTTTAATCGCGAGTATCTGAGAAAGTCATACGTCTGTGGAGAGTTTATTAAGCGTAAGGATGACCTGGGTTAACGGTATGTCTTAAAACCCTGTTATGTAACATAGCAGGGTTTTATTATGCTTCTGACGTGTTTCTCGTCTAATCAATATCAAAGAATTAAGTAAATATCACAAAAGTTGTTATGTAACGCTCATAGATTTCTGCATAATTAGTTAACTTTCTGTTATATGTTCCCTTAAAACAAGGTAGTATTGATTTGGGGGAATCTCCTTATTACAAGGGGATTTAAAACATTTATAAAGGAGCGACAGCAATGTCGAGGCGACCACAAACAGAAAGTTGTGACACGCGTCACAGGCTTCTTAAATCCGCAGAGCAAGAGTTTGCTTTACAGGGATACGATAAAGCTTCACTGAGACAGATTTGTGCACATGCAGGCGTTACCACGGGCGCTCTGTATTTCTTCTTCGATAACAAAGAGGACCTTTTTAAGAATGTTTTGACCCCTGTCACTGAAGGCGCAATTCAGATTCTTGAAGACTACAAAGATCATCTGCTGGTCTCTGAGGAAAGAGATCTTGAAGACACTCCTTTGGGTAATAAAGAAACGCTCGAGAAATTCTTAGATCTTCTGTACGGCAATAGGTATGTAGTGCAGATTCTTGTGAATAACCGAGAAAACCCACACGTCGTTCATTTCTTTGAAGAGTTGACTGAGGTTATCTCTGCAACCATCAGAGCCATTCTTTATCCTAACGTTGCACAGGTTAAACCCTATGATGAGTTTATTATTACCTGGCTTGCTCAAACTGAAATGACCACCATTGTCAATATTCTTAAAAATGATGAGACTCGTGAAGAGGCTGACGGTCACATAAATTCAGCAGTAATGTTTACGCAAGGTGGCATTAAAGCTCTAGTTGAGGAACATTAGATGCTCATCTGTGCATAAAAATTGACAAAATCAACTTATTTCCGTTATTCTCTTAAAAGGTATAAATCACCCAAAGGAGACCTTTATGAAGTTTAATAAGCTCGGCCTCGTAGCAGCATCCGCTTCTGCCGTTCTTGCACTTGCTGGCTGCAATCTTATTCCAAATCTTGCTGATCCAGGAACCACTACTGGCGGTGGTCAGCAGCAGCAACAGCAGCAGACTGCACCTGATGCAAATACCGCAACTAAGCCTTCAGATACTCGTGCTGGTGACTCTGACTCTCAGAAGCTCTATCAAACTCTGATGGACAAGCACAACACTTCAGAGCAGGTTACCAACGTTCAGAAGTACGTTGATGATATTAAGAAGACTGGCGATAAGACTGAGGTTCTTATTGACACCGATAAGATTACCGTTACCGTTACCGGCATTGGTGTTGACTTTGAGAACTCCAACGGCTATCTGGTTGAGGTTGTTAACAAGACCGATACCAACATCTTCATTCAGACCACCGACACCGCTATTGGCAAGGATGAGCTGAGCTTGTTTGTTAACGCAGCTCCTAACTCAACTACCAAGGGCTTTGCATTCTTTGACCCAGGTGTAAAGATGGATCCATCCGCAACTGTTCGTGGTACCATCCTTGCTCTTTATGGTTCTGACTACAGCATGGATTCCTTCAACGTTATGTTCTAAGTTTCACTTAGTTCGTTGACTGCAAAGGCTCAGCTTTTAGCTGAGCCTTTTTTGTTAGCGAGAAACCCAGTCAATAGCAGCTAAATGAGTCAGTGTTAAGTTATTAGAATCCGTTAGACTATAGAGTTGTTAGCTATTAGAAAAGCATGTATGCGCTGCATATAAGGAGCTACGATGCTAGATTTAGATAAAAACACAGACAGGTCATACAACGAACTTATCTTTTTAAAACCTCTTTTTCACAATAAGATTTGGGGCGGAAGAAGACTTGCTGAAGAGTATGGTTACGACATCCCCGAAGGCTCAGTAGGAGAGTGCTGGGCGATTAGTGCACATCCTAGCGGAGACTGTGAAGTTGCCTCTGGTGCATATGCTGGCAAAACTCTTTCGGAGCTTTGGTCAACGCATCGAGAGCTTTTTGGTAATGCAGAGGGAGACCGTTTCCCACTTCTCATTAAAATTCTTGATGCAAAAGATGACCTCTCTGTTCAGGTTCATCCAGATGACACGTACGCAGCAGAACACGAGAATGGCTCTCTGGGAAAGTCTGAGTGCTGGTATATTCTTGATGCAAAAGAGAATGGCGATATTGTTGTAGGACAAAATGCCTCCTCAAAAGAAGAGTTTGCAGCCATGGTTGAGCAGGGAAAGTGGTCTGAATTGCTCAATTACGTTCCTATCAAGGCTGGAGATTTCTTTAGGATTGATCCTGGAACCGTTCACGCAATTAGAACGGGCACGCTTATTCTTGAAACTCAGCAGAGCTCAGATATTACGTATCGCGTCTACGACTATGACCGTTTAGGTGATGACGGTAAACCTCGTGATTTGCATCTAGCACAGAGTCTTGAGGTCATCGATTATGCACAGGAAGCTCCAACATCTGGAGAAATTACTGCTCCAGAAATTGATAGCAAAACTGAACTTATGAGTTGCAAGTACTTCTCGGTAGAAAAATACGAGATTCATGAGGCAAAAACTATTGCTCAGCCATGGCCGTTTATGTGCGTAAGTGTCATTGAGGGAGAAGGTACGGTTTGCGCTGACGGTGGCAACGGAGTAGAGCATAGGATTTGCAAGGGCTCGCATTTTATTGCACCTGCGTCTTCTGGTAGCCTGCGCTTTACGGGCACTATGACGTTGATTACCTCTCATCTTCCTCATATAAAATAGGATGATACATAAGTCGAATGCAGCTTAATATGTAACATTTGACTTGTTTCAAGTAGAATATAAAAAGTTGGGACTCCCATACGCTTATAGGAGGAACGTATGAATAAAGAGATGATGACTCGTCGCGCTTTTGCTGGATTAGCTGCAGCAGGCACGGCCAGCACTCTTGCTGCTTGTAATAGTGATGTCCTTCAGGCAATCTTAAATCCTGATTCTGTTCTTGGTGGAGCTGACTCACAAAACGGCGGTCAAGGCGGTAATGGTGATCAGCCTTCTCAGTCAAATCTGGTGAAGCTTGAAGAGACTCCAGATAATCCAACGCTAACTGGAGACCTTTCCAAGATTGTTACTGGTGTTTGGTGTGTTGACAATGGTGTTGGAACTAAAGGTGGGTCAAAGGATGGTAAAACCTTTGACCATGGCGGCATGCTCAATCAGGGCTATAACGATGGAACCGTTCTTTACTATTCCTTCAAAGAAGACGGCACTTTCTTCATGCATAATTTTAAAGGCGTAAAGAATGATGGTAAGTGGGAAGCAAAAGGATCCGTTGTTATTCAATGTACTTATGATGATGGCGATAGTGTGCCAATGTATTTTGATAAGGACGATAACAACTATCTGAAGTACAGTGATGCCAAAAGTGAGATTACGTTTAATTTCAAAAAACTTTCTGACAATCCAGACGATACTTCACAGATTGCTTATATTGATGGCCAGGTAGTCAATTTTGCTGCTACCATTCCTGGTACGTATTATCTCTATGGCTTGCACTATGCAGATGGCTCTAAAGAAGATCTGACCAGTGACCAGATTGAATCTATGAATAAGGGTTCGGGCGCAGCGTATACCTTCTCTGCTCATAAGGATGGAAATGCTGCACTGTTCTATCCGGACGGTAGTGTTTCTCCTATTCAGATTGTTGCAGAAGAGCCTTCGGCAGATGGTCTTTCTTTCCCCATTCTTGCTCAGGGTTTTTCAAAAGACCAACAGATATCTAAGTCTGTTCTATACACTACTGCGGATGATAAAAAAATTCTCAATATTGATACTCCTGGATATACTCTTAAATTTGCCCTCATTAATCACCGCGAGGATAATTGGGCTAAATATGAGTATCCACCAAAGGCTCAGTTCCCTTGGCAGCCAGATGGTAAGGGCGGCTTTACGCTGGTAACTCCTAATTCTTCTGATTCTGGCAACGGTGGCAGTTCATCTGGTTCAGGCGGTAGTTCATCTGGTAATGGTGGCAGTTCTTCAGGAAATGGCGGCGGCGGTAAGGGCGGTTCTGGTAAGAAATAGTCACAACCGTTTCTGTCATCTTTTACTAACAAAAAAGCAGGCATATGATATGCCTGCTTTTTTCTTGTATGTACTCTAGGTACGTAAAAAGCGTGCTTACAGCTTAACGCTGATGTTACGCAGCGTGTGCGCCGCCCTCAATCTCACCAGTGCAGTGTGGGCAGCGAGTTGCGCCTTCCTTAACCTCTTCAAGGCAGTGTGGGCAGTGTGGAGCTGCAACCTCTTCAACAGCCTCTTCTTCGTCCTTCTTAAGCTTGGAAGCCTTCATGAACTTATTGAGGGCCTTAACCATACAAAAGACAATAAATGCAATGATCAGGAAGTTGATGATTGCGCTGATGAATGCACCAAAGTCAATGCCGTTCTGGGTGCCAGGAACTGGAATAGAAAGACCAGAAACCTCGGTACCGCCACCAGAGATCAGCTTAATAAATGGGTTGATGATGTCATTGACAAGGGAGGTAACAATAGCGGTAAATGCGCCGCCAATGATGATACCAATAGCCATGTCCATAACATTGCCCTGCTGGATAAACTCTTTAAACTCCTCGACAAACTTTTTCATTTCATCCCTTTCGTGTAGTTAATAGAGGACAGGTATTTCCACTCGCGCCTACGGCGTGCGCTTATGCGCTGACCAGACCATAGATGTGAGAGTACTTGTCAGTTAGATACTTGGTGTAGTAGTGGACGTCAAAAGGCTCACCGCATGCACCCAAGATAAGCTCCTTAGAGTCTTTTGCACGACCCCAGGTCCAAATACGGCTGCCCAGCCACTCCCTAATAGGAGCAAGATCTCCAGATGCGCAGACGGCGTCAAAGTCCATACCCTCAGCAATCATGGCATGCTTGTACTGTGCACCATAAGCGCTACCAAGTGCATAAGTTGGGAAGTAGCCAAACTCACCCCATGACCAGTGAACATCCTGAAGAGCACCTTCGGTGTTGTTGGGAACCGTAACGCCCAGGTACTGCTTGTACTTCTCGGCCCAAAGAGCTGGGACATCCTTTGCAGTAATCTCGCCAGACAAAAGTGCCTGCTCCATTTCATAACGGATGAGGATGTGCAGAGGATAGGTGAGCTCGTCCGCCTCAGTGCGGATGAGACTTGGCTGTACCTTGTTAGCTGCCGAGAAGAGCTGGAAGGCAGTAACGCGACTCAGCTGACCAGGGAAGTGCTTGCGCATAAGCTGTATCAGAGGCTCGGCAAATGCCTCAGAAAGACCAACGTAGTTCTCAAAGAACCTAGACTGGGACTCGTGCATGCCCATAGAAGTGCCGGTGCTCAGAGAGGTAAAGCGGTACTCCCAGTTAATTCCCTGCTCGTAGAGGGCGTGACCGTTCTCATGCAGCATGGAATAGACATTAGAGAGAACGTTATTCTCGTAAGCGTGGCTGGCAACCATAACAAAGCCGATACCAGGACCACCGGTGTAAGGGTGCTCAGTTTTGCCAAGCCAATAAGCGTCCTCGTCAAGACCCTGGAGCTTTACCAGGTCTTTTGCAAGATCCCACTGACGATTGACGTCAAACTTGCCCTCAAGAGGCTTGGTGCTTGGCTGGCGCTTAGAAGCCATACAATCGGCAACCAGAGGAACTACCACTTCTTTAACATTATTGAAGAAGGTGTTGTAGAACTCTCTGTTGGTACCGTGCTCAAAATCGCTGAGTAAGAGATCATATGGGTCTTTGGAAGCATCGCGTGCCTGGCACATCTCTTTGCGAAGCTCAATTAAGCTATCCAGCTTTGGAGCAAAGAGTGACCAGTCATCGCTGTTTTTTGCCTGCTCCCAGACCTCATTAGCCTCTGTGGTAAGACGAACAAAGTTGCTCTGAAGCTCAACAGGTACATCTACCAGCTGGCTTCTATCGCGACGAAGAATTTTAACTTGTGCGCGATGAGTCTCATCAAGTAGAGCGCGATTCTCGTGAAGTCTATCAAGCAGTGCGCCAACAGCAGGATCACAGAGGGTCTCCTGGACCTGCTCGCCAAGGATTGCCAGGGCTTCTCCGCGCTCTTCAGCAGCCTTTTTTGGATCGATACATGGTCCAAAAGAGCCAATCTCATTAGCTGCATAGTTGAGAGCAAAGAGCTTCTTCTCAAGTTCATCAAGTTTAGCGATATCATCGCGGGGATTTGAAAGCGCTGCGTTCAATTCAACAGTGTTATGTGCGCTGTCCATAAAAATCCTCTCTACAAAATTTAGGAGCGACCAGTATGTTTGCCGGTTATATGTAACCGTTTAGCAATTGCGTCATATTTTACCCTGTTATTTATTGATATTTGAGCGATACTAAAAAGACTACGTCCTAAAACAATAAGTACATCTTTTCGGCACAATTTTGCCCAAAGATGGCTTGTAAGGAGTAAGAGTTCTATGGATGACAGCAGAATCTCGTTTGACGTATGGAGTGATCTTTACGCAGAGCGTGTTCAAAC
>JABZGZ010000150.1 GCA_015259105.1 Atopobium sp.
CCTTCAGAGGATAAGGACGATGCTTCTTCTAAGAAGGAGAAGGCGAAAGCAACTCCAAAAAAAAAGAAGAAGAGTACCCGAAAATAGACTGGGAAAACCTGCTTGATGCGGACGTGCAGATGGCAACCGTCATTTATAACGACCGCATCAACACTTGGCGAAAGATGAAGCAGCTCGACGAATTGCTGGAGACAAAGCCAACCGCACAGGCTGTTGCAGAAATGGCAGAACTGCGCATCCGCAATCTTCAAGCATTTGCCGAGCTGCAATCTTTCAACGATACTGGTAAGTTCCTCTGCAAACACCCGATACTCTTCGGACGCTCAGAGATAGCCCAGCTCATTAAGTTGCTCCGCACTGACCCAGCCGAGTTCCTCCGCCAGCACAAGAATGTTCTCGACAACATCAAGCGTTATAAGTCTTTCGTAAAGCGCAAGGATCGTAAAGAGAAAAGAGAGGCTGATAAGCGGAACCTCGAAAAGTACCAAGAGAAAGAGCGACTGTTCAGAATGGTTCTTGAGCAGCAGCAGGAACAGAAATCCAAAGCATAGCTTTCGATCCTCCAAAGCATTGCTTTTGATCATCCAAAGCATAGCTTTCTATCATCAAAAGCATAGCTTTATATAAATCTATTTATTAACCCTTAAAATCAATGTATTATGTCAGTAAAATTTAAGATTTACCAAGACGTTCGCACAAAGAGTAAGACAAAAGGCAAGTTCTATGCACGTGCCGTTGTCAGTGATGTTGCCGACCTCGAGTCTATCTCTAAGGAGATTGAGGAAAACACCTCTGCAAAGCAGGCGGATGTCTACGCAGTTCTGCGTGAACTCGTCAACGTAATGGCTCGCCACATGCGTAATGGCGACCGAGTGGTGCTCGACGGCTTCGGCTCGTTCAAGGTTGGCTTGAAAACCAAGCCTGCTGATTCGGTTGAGAAATTCAACGTAGCCAAGAACATTGTCGGTACGCGCATCAACTTCCAACCAGAGACCCACTGGAAGGCTGGCGACATCGGGCGCACACGTGCTTTCCTCACGGGTATCGACTTCAAGCCTTACGAGCCAAAGAAGAGCGATAAGACTGGTAAGCCAAACCACAAGGAGGAACACAATCCGAGTGGTCCAACCGTAGACCCAGATTTCCATCCAGAAGGATAGTCGCTGGTTTCTTCTAATCTTTAGCCGTCCCCTGCCTCACGTTGTGAAGCAGGGGATTTCTCTTTCTTTGTCTTTTCGCTTCTGATGATTTATGTTTATCTTTGCAAAAACATTAAGAACTTGCAAGAAATGGAACAGAATAACAACATCTATCGTGCCACATTCCCACTACCTTGCCGACAAATCATTACGCCCATCCGTCTGCTCAATGCAGAGAAAAAACGAGAAGTCGTCGTACAAGCACTTTGGGACACAGGCTCGTCCGAATCTTTTATCCGTACAGAGACCGCCAAGTATC
>JABZGZ010000151.1 GCA_015259105.1 Atopobium sp.
TGCCAAAAACATGGGTTGCTACCAGGGCAAACAGTGTTCCAACAAGTGTTCCCATGACAACCATAGGAAAGAGAGTTCCTCCAGGCGTTCCAGCAGCAAAACAGGTTGTGGTAAAGAAGTATTTTCCCAGCAAAAGTACTATAACCATGAGTTCAGTGAGAGTTGCTGGCTCTTTGATTTTCTCGATAATGGCGTCGCCACCGCAAAGAAGGTCTGGCCAGGTAAAAGCCATTATTCCAGCTAGCATGAATGGAATAATGAGCCTTGAGAAAGGCGCAAACTTAGTTATCTTTTTGTAGAGTCCCTGTGCAAAGAACATTCCCTTATTGTGGAGAGCTCCTAATAAACCGCAGGTAAAACCGACGATAAGAACAAAGGCATAGTCAACGTGTGGTAGCGGTGCCACGTATGGAAGCTGAAGAACTGGCTTCATACCAAGGACGTTAGAAACTAGGAAGTCGGCACCTACTGAAGCGGTCATTGCTGAGATAATCAGTGGAGCATGAAATTCCTTCTGAATCTCTTCGATAGCAAAAAGTGTGCCGGTGAGAGGGGCATGAAAAGCGGCTGACATACCCGCAGCTGCGCCACAGGTTACCAAAAGACGTTCTTCTCCCCTTTTACGCTTGAGAAACTTTGAGACCGCTTTACCAGAAACAGCGCCTAACTGGACTGATGGACCTTCTCGACCCATAGAAAGGCCACCAAAAGCCACCAGGACGCCTTGGATGAACTTAACAGGAAGAACTCGATACCAAGGCATATCAGCAGATCCCATGACCTCAGCATTGGTCTGAGGGATTCCAGAGCCAGCGGTGTAGGGTTCAAACTTCATAAGCAGGCAAACGGCCGCCATAAGAATAATCAGAACACCAAACCAGAGAGCCATATACGGCCAATTACCTGCGATTGATTGAGTAATGGAGCGCATTTGAGCTTCTGCAAAAGAAAGACAAAGGCGATACAGCGTGACCACGCCGCCACCCAGAAGGCCAACAAGCAGGCCTTCTCCAATAAGAGCTACCTGAAATCTACGAGAAAAGTGACGCTCAATAATGTTTGTCTTATGTTTGAGATGAAACGCCACAATCTCCCCTAGCTATTGTATGTGAGTAAAAGAAAAGCACGTAAAGCGTACTTGGATATTGTACGACTTTACGTGCGTGAGTTAAAACTTTGTACAGAAATTGTACGTTAGCCGGAGAATGGTCCTCCACCATAGAATGCGTAAACAGACCCTTCGCATACACCAAGAGACTCGTTAGCAGCGTGAATCATACGACCGCCGCCAATGTAAATTCCAACATGCTCATAACCAGGACGTGTGAAAACGATATCTCCATAGTTGAGTTCATCTAGGGAATCATGCCAGTTACCAGCAGCGCGAATAGCACGGCCAATGGTTCCTGCGGTACCTGCACGGTAGCCGAGGAAGCAGTAATAGACCAGGCC
>JABZGZ010000152.1 GCA_015259105.1 Atopobium sp.
GATTCCCACCAGATCCTCAGTACCACAACCGCAACTACAACCCAGAGAAGCCTGACGATCCACAGCCAAACGCAAACCAGAAGCTGTACTCTCAGAATCGCGACGAGATTCTGCAGAAGATCATCGAGACTCCTCTGCAGTACGTCCCAGGTACCAAGACTGCCTATTCCGACGTAGACTACATGCTTCTTGGTTTTATCATCGAGAAGATCACCAATAAGCGCCTTGACCAGTACGTTAAGGAAGCTCTCTACGAGCCACTGGGACTCAAGAACGTCACGTTCAACCCACTGGACAATGGCTTCAAGGCTGACGGAATCGCAGCTACCGAGCTTAACGGCAACACTCGCGATGGCCTGATTACCTTTGACAACATGCGTACCGACACCATTCAGGGCACGGTCCATGACGAGAAGGCCTATTACGCCATGGGTGGTATCTCTGGTCACGCTGGTCTATTTGCCAACGCTTCCGACCTGGCTGTACTTGTCCAGACCGTTATGAACCGTGGTGGTTACGGCAACACCATGCTCTTCAGCGAGGACGTTCACGACCAGTTCATCAAGCCAAAGGACACCAGCGTCACCTACGGCCTGGGCTGGAGGCGTAAGGGTCACATTGGCTACCAGTGGGCCTTCTCGCCAATTGCAAACGCTGCAACCGTTGGTCACACCGGCTGGACCGGCACGCTTACCGTCATCGACGTCTACAACAACACCAGCTTGGTGCTGCTCACCAACACCAAGAACTCGCCTGTCATTGACAACAAGGTCAACCCTAACGACTTTGTGGGTAACCACTTCCTGACCGGCGGCTACGGAGTTGTTTCTACGCTGGCATTTGATGGCCTTGACGACGCAAACGCTGAGGGCAACAACGCCAAGCTCATGGACATGGTTATTGCCAAGTACAAGCTCATTCAGGCAGAGGCAGATTATCAGACTGACCCCGATAAGGCTTCCCTGAAGGCATTGCTTGAGGTCTGCGACCAGAGGAAAGACTCCAAGGTTATCAAAGACTTCCAGGCAAGCGATCTGTACAAGACCATCTCGGAGTTTGTTGGAAAGTAGCACGCGGAAACCGCTTACCGGCAGAGGCTTCGCTCAACGGTGAGAAGTGACTCCTTACGTAAAGCTCGTGTAAACAAGCTGCGAAGCGGGAATAAACGCAGTACACGAACAAGGTACGATACACATCTTGTCTAGCAACGGCCCTCTCCTCCGTCTAGACACACCAAAGCCCGGATGCTATTGCGCGGCATCCGGGCTCTTTTTGTGCGCACGTGCGCGCACGCTGGGCTTTTGAGTGCGCGGGTCGGGCGCGCCGCGAGCTGCGCGGGTTTCTCGTCGGGTACATCGCAGGTGGGTGCGCCGCGAGCCTGAAAAGTGCAAGAAGTCTGAGTAAATTTGCTCAGACATGATGAGAAAAACCGGCA
>JABZGZ010000153.1 GCA_015259105.1 Atopobium sp.
CTCATGGTCAGGCACTTATTATTGACTATAAACACAAGGCCACAAAAGATTTGAAGGCTTATTCAGCAAAGTTAAGTCTAGACAGTGAGCTCTCAAAAGAGATTCTGCCAAGGCATGTACAGTCTGCAATATATGCTCAGATTATGAGAAAACAGCTCACCAAGTATGAGCTTGATCCAGTTGCTGCAATTTATTTGGGCACCAAAGAGCAAAAAGATAAGCCTTCATTTGCTCTTGCGGGCATGGCAACAGAAGCGGCAACAGAACACATTTGGAATATGCATCCAGAAGATAAAAAGCTCAGGGACCAGGCAGTTATGGTTGTGTCTCAAAATTCTGCAGAGTTTGCAGACTACTTGGACGCTTGGGAGAGTTTAATTGCTCAGAAGGTTCAAGCCATGCTTTCTGGAGACGTTCGAGCCAATCCTTGCGATAAGGATGCATGTAAGTATTGTCCAGTAAAACTGTGCGACAAGAGGAGGTAAGCTACTATGGCTGACACACGTTATACGCCTGGTCAAGAGAAGACCATCAAGACGCTTGATAAGCCTCTTTTTGTTGCAGCAGGTGCAGGTTCAGGAAAAACTTTTACGCTTACACAGAGAATTGTGTGGGCTTTAAAAGAAGGTTCGGGAGCCGACGGAAAGCCGTATCTAAACAGCCTTGACCAGGCATTGATTATTACGTTTACCAATGCCGCAGCTACAGAAATTAAAGAGCGCGTTAGAGAAGCTCTAGAAAAAGAAGGTCTTCATGGCGCTGCGTTGCAGGTTGATGATGCGTGGATTAGTACTATCCACGGTATGTGTAGCAGAATCTTAAAGATTCATGCACTTGATTTGGGTCTTGATCCTGAGTTTGAAATCATTAATGACATGACCAGAAATCAGCTGGTCAATATATCTATTGAAGAAGTACTCAGAGAGCTTTCTCAAGATGAAAGCTATGCTGAGTTTCTCTCAACCTATGCAGGGAACAGAGATGCATTGAAGTCTCGTATTGAAACGCTGATTTCGTACGCTCAGTCATCTCCTGTAGGAATGGATGCTATTTCGTTTGCAGGGGATAACTCTGACCTGGAAGTTCTAAAAGCGGAGCTTGAGAGTCTCTGTGGTGCACTTGAAGCGCTAAAGGGTGCAATCGCTGCCACAAAACCAGATGAAGCAGAGCAGCTACAAAGTGTTCAATCTGAGCTTTTAAGTAAATTGCAGCAACACTTGGTTCTCTCGTTAACTGATTTTGACCAGGTGTTTTGGGATACGTTGCAAAAAGCACTCAAGATTGGACGTTCCTCAAAAGAAATAAAAATTGTAAAAGATGAAGCTACGTACCAGCTTAAAGTTTGTAGCGCTTTATTTGGACTTATTCAGGACACGTCTGAGGGTCAGTGTCTGAAAGATGTTACTGAGCAGGGCTACAAGCT
>JABZGZ010000154.1 GCA_015259105.1 Atopobium sp.
GCCCTTGCCGAGGCTGGTGCTCACGTTCACATGACCACTAACGTCACTTCTGCAGACGTTAAGACCAAGCACGTTGCATGGGAAGACCTTAAGACCGGAGAGACTTTTGAGGATGACTTTGATTACCTCGTAGTCACCACCGGCTCTAAGCCAATCGTTCCACCACTGCCTGGTATTGACGGACCTCGCGTTCTTCAGTGCAAGAACTGGGCAGACGGACGCCGTATTCACGACACCATGGCATCTTCCAAGTCCGCCATTGTCATCGGCGCTGGCTACATCGGCGCTGAGCTTGCAGAGCAGCTCTCCGAGCGCCAGAAGGACGTCACTCTCATCGACATGCTTCCTCGCGTTCTTGCAAAGAACTTTGACAAGGCAATCACCGATCAGGTTGAGGCCGCTTACAAAGAGCACGGCGTCACCCTTGCACTTGGCGAGAAGGTCATGAGCTTTGAGGACAATGGCGATTCCGTCACCGTTGTTACCGATAAGGGCTCCTACACCGCAGATTACGCAATTCTGGGCATTGGCTTCCTGCCTCGCACTGACCTCTTTGACGGTCAGCTTGATATGCTGCCTAACGGCGCTATCAAGGTTGACGAGTACATGCGCACTAGCGAGCCTGGCGTCTTTGCAGCTGGCGACTCTGCTTCCATTATCTTCAACGTCACTGGCAAAGAGGACTACATTCCTCTGGCAACAAACGCTGTACGCCAGGGACTGCACGTTGGTCCTAATATGCTTGAGCTAACTGCCGCATACGCAGGTACTCAGGCTTCCAGCGCAGTTCAGCTCTACAACTACTCCATGGCTGCAGCAGGCCTCACCGTTGAGGGTGGCAAGGTTCGTGGCTACGAGTACGATTCCGTTTCCATCACCGAGAACTACCGTCCTGAGTTCATGCTGACCACCGAGCCAGTTACCGCTACTCTTGTCTGGGATCCAGAGACTCGCCTTATCAAGGGCGCACAGTTCTTCTCGACACATGACGATGTTGCTCAGGCAGCAAACGTTGTGTCCGTTGCTATTGCTGCTGGTATGACCATCGATAACCTTGCAGCTGTTGACCTTTTGTTCCAGCCAAACTTTACCAACCCAGTCAACTACATTGGCTCCGTTGCTATGGCTGCTTGCGCAAAGGCCAAGTAAACTTCTCACATAACGCACAAAAGGGAAGGAAGCCGGTAGAGATGCCGGCTTCCTTCTTTGCTATCAAGCCCGAGTCTGGCTCGATTGATGTCTGTTTTGTTTTGTTTGGTATGGCCTGAGCCTGCGTTGCCTTGATGCGGAGCCTATCTTGGCTTTCTGCTCACTACGGCGATGTAGTTGAGGTCGTCAGCATGGTCATTAAAGAAGGTGAACATGCTGGTAAACATCTTGGTGTTCTCAGGCTTGAGACCGTTTCTAATAACCCTC
>JABZGZ010000155.1 GCA_015259105.1 Atopobium sp.
CTGCAGAGGGCCGCCGAGAAACGCGACGTAGCCGCGGATAGGGTGACCGCAGGCCAGGCCAGAAACGGTCTGGTTTGCAACAGCCTGGAAAATGGAAGCGGCAATGTCGGCAGGAGCGGCACCCTCGTTGAGCAGCGGCTGAACGTCGGACTTAGCAAAAACGCCGCAGCGAGATGCAATTGGGTAGATCTGCTTGACGTCTTTTGCCAGCTCGTTGAGGCCGGTTGCGTCGGTCTTGAGGAGAGACGCCATCTGGTCGATAAACGCACCGGTACCACCTGCGCAGGTTCCATTCATGCGCTGCTCAATGCCGTTGTCAAAGTAGATGATCTTTGCGTCCTCGCCGCCCAGCTCAATGGCAACGTCGGTCTGAGGAATCAGCGTCTCAACAGCGCGCTTGGAAGCGATGACCTCCTGGACAAACTCCAGGTCAAGCCATTGTGCCAAGAGCATTCCGCCGGAACCGGTGATTGCGGCGTACATGGGTGTCTCGCCAATGTGCTTCTGGGCTTTGACAAACAGGGAGCGAGCCGTTGCACGAACGTCGGTGTGATGGCGCTCGTAGTTTGCGTAGACCAGCGTACCGTCCTCGTCGATGACGGACAGCTTTACGGTTGTGGAACCAACGTCGATGCCCAGCATAAGGTGGGCCTGAGACAGGTCAAGTGGGACGTTTGGTGCAAGCTCAGCACCATTCTCTACCAGCTCAAACTTTGGACTAATCATTGTTTTCCTCTCCGAGAACAAGAGTTGCAAGCGCAAATCGTGGAACGTCTAGCTTGATTGGCTTGCCGTACAAATCGCCAGGTGCAACAAACATGAGGCCGGTCATAAGGCCTGCCATCTGCTCGTCGCTCTCGCGCATGCCGCCGATTAACCAGCGGATAAGGACGCCGACCTCGGCAGAAATTGCAAAGGTCAGATAGTAGTCAAAGAAGGGACCAAGTGCGCGCGGATCAAGGTCGTGAAGGGCGCGCTGGGCGATAACCTCGTGTACCAGGTGCTTGAGCTTATCCTGGAACGCGGGGTCGCCGCCGTTGCCCAGCAAAGGGCGCAGGTAGAAGCCGTGTTTACGAATGCTGCGAAGCATCTCCGTTGCGCCGGGGCATGGCTTGTAGGAGTCAATAGCCTCCTTGAGCTCAACAAGGTTGACGCGAGCAAGCTGCTCGACAGCAGGTCGGAGCTCTGCTAGCGCTTCCTTTTCGATGTGGAGCACCAGGTCAGGAATGTCTTTGTAGTGGGAATAAAAGGTTCGACGCGTGAGGCCAGCGCGCTCCGTTACGCCCGTGACGGTCACGGAGGTAAGGTCGCCGGTAGCATCTATCTCTTCTGCCAGGGCTTTTC
>JABZGZ010000156.1 GCA_015259105.1 Atopobium sp.
CTCTCAAGCGTACGGCGATAAAACACAGAGAACTCACGAAGCAAATCTCGCGCCTTATTGGGGTTTGTACGCGTAAGAGATGCAATGGTGTTGAGCGTGTTGAACAAGAAATGCGGATTAATCTGTGCTTGCAGAGCTTTGACCTCGGCACGAGCGGTCAACTCTGCCTGGCGATCAAGCTCATACGAGGAAAGCTGCGTGGAGAGAAGCTCGCCCAGTCCCTCAGCAATTGCAAGCTGCGTGCGATCAATTTCAATACCGCGACGATAGTAGAGCTTGATAGTGCCAACTGTGTGATCCTGAACAATCAACGGAACAATGATGCCAAAGGAGCTGCCGCCATTGCCAAAGCCACCGCGCCTTTGTAGTACCTGCTGACGACTATCTACCGAGACAAACGTCTCCATGCGGCCACTTTCCAGAACCTCAGTTGCAGGGCCAACCACTTTTGAACCAGGCATATGCGAGGTTGTAATATCTCCCTCAAATCCCAATACATATTCTGTATCCGTGATGGAAATAGCGGCTGCAGAAGTTTCTGGAAGCAATAGTGTGCAGATAGTTGGCGCTGTTTCTTGCGACAAGCCTCCGCGTAAGGTCTTAAGCGTCTTAGAGGCAACCTCAAGTGTTCGCTCTGTTGCTTGAGACCTGGCGTGCTCATTACCAGGCTGAGTAGTACCACCAAGAACAATAACCGTAGCAAGTCCTCCGCCTGCAACAAGAGCGGCAAACAAGTTGTCTGCCATGACGCTCCAGGAAAGCAAGCCTAGCAATACACAGGCAAGAATAATCAGGACTATCCTGGTTGATCTATGTATGTACTGAGCAAGTCTTTGCATGGTTGTCTAGTTCTCGACTGATTCTGCAGCAGAATCCTCAGAAGCAAGCTGCTGCGGCAAAGGCGAATGCTTAAGCGCACGAGCCAAAGGAGCTCCGAGTACATAGAGAACAACAGCCTCTCCGAGTCCTGTGGTGATAAAACCAAACAAGAACATAAGAGGATATGATCCATCAAGTTCAATGGTGGTAAATGGAATTGTGTAGAATCCCAATCCTTGAAGCAAAATGGGAAGATATGCAGACACAATAACGGCATTTGCAAGCACTGGCCCCAGAAGCGCAAGTGGTACGTTCTTCCTGTTCTTCCAGGTAAACCATGCACCAAGAGCAGTTGCCAGAGAACCAAAGACTACGTCTAACAATCCCAAAGCTCCTGTGCCAGAAATGACCATAATTGCAAGGTTGGCAATAACGCAGCCAAGCGTCAGTCCTGGGATTGCATCAGCGGTAAAGAGCGCAATAACCACAACCG
>JABZGZ010000157.1 GCA_015259105.1 Atopobium sp.
CTCAGCATCGACGCCGTTAACAAAGACGTTAGAACCGCTGATAGTTGGTGTAGAGGTAGACTCTGCTGCAAATTTGACTTGCTTCTCCTCAACAAGAGAAGAGCCATTTCTTCTAATCAGGTGCAGCGTACCGTCATTTCTAGTTACGGCAAGATAGGTTCCATTACCGTTTTGATCAACGGAAACAGGAACAATACCTGCGCGAATTGGTGAGCCAAGGTTAAGCTCAGCCTCAATGGCGCCGGTTGTACCGCTGATAAGTCTGACAGAAGAGGACTCGTCGCCAATCATAAAGTCAGAGCCAGAAGCCGCTGCGCCAGACCAGTAATAACCTGAAGGCAGACCAGAGGTTGCTCCAGGAATATTTGCAGGCTGTGCATTCTGCTTCCAGCGAAGCGCACCAGTTGTGGCGTCAACAGCAATCATGTAGCCACCAGCTGCGTCAAATCCGCTCATCTTAGTAAACTCAGCCAAGATGGTGCCGTTATTAACCGTCAGACTAGAAACAGATTGCAGTGCATTGGTGGTATCCAGCGGCTCTGTCTTCCAGATGCACTCCATAGTTGTTGCCGAGAATGCGGTAAGGCATCCATCATCGGTAGCAACAACAATCATGCCATTAACGTACAGAGGACGTGCAAAGTACGAGACCTTGGAGCCAATTTGTGCCTCGGCAATAAGGTTACCTGTTGCAGCGTCTACTGCTTTGAGAGTAGAACCGCTTACGTAATAGACCGTATCATGAACAATGACCTGATCAGAAATAAATCCAGGTGTATTCTGAGTTCCTTCAGTCACACTCCAACGAAGAGCTGCAGAATTAATGGGGGTGCTCTGCGTAGTAGTGGAACCGTTTCCACTACCAAAACCGCTCCAAGATGCCTCGTAGTTAGGGTGCTCAGCAAATGGATTGATAACCAACTCTTTTTGAGGAGTTGGAATGGAGCTATCCTGACCACCATATGTCCAGGTAATAGTAGTGTTTTCGTCCAAGACAACGTTGTTTGCCATCTTGTCCGAAAGCTGACCGTTTACAAAGAACTGCCACCATTTATAGGCGCCATCTACCTGCGCCGTTGCAAGCGTAAGTCCCTGTGAAGGCGACGTAATAGAAGACAAATAACCGCCCGCTGCATCGTAGGCAAGGCCATTATTCTTCAGGTAGTCATACGTTACCTTGTCAGCAGTGGTACCCTTAC
>JABZGZ010000158.1 GCA_015259105.1 Atopobium sp.
AGCGAGCATTGGCAACAAAATAATAGCTAGAGAAACCGTAAAATCAATGGGCAAAAACGTCACAGCCAAGTGCTACGGTGGCGATCTCACGCGCAAGAGAAAGTTGCTTGAAAAGCAAAAAGAGGGTAAAAAGCGCATGAAGCAGATTGGCTCAGTCGAAGTACCTCAAGAGGCATTCTTGGCTGTTCTCAAGGTTGATGACGAGTAGAAGGTATCTGTGGAATCGCTCCAAACTATTATTGCAACCTGTGCCCCTGAAGCTGGTCTTTCTTCTCGCATTATTCCTTTTGCGTTAGGTACTTCACTTAAGGAGCGCCTGTCTGCAAATCCCGTGCTTATGGCCCCTATGGCCGGTGTCAGCGATGGTGTGTATCGCACTATGGCTCGAGCTGGCGGAGCAGGTCTTGCGTATTCAGAAATGGTTTCTGTTGCAGGAATTCATTATGGTGGCGAGAAAACCTGGGAGCTTGTAGAGCCTCTTGCAACTGAGCCCGATATTGCTGTTCAACTCTTTGGTTCAAAGCCAGATCAGTTTAAAGAAGCAGCAGCTCAGATTAGTGAGCGTTTAGGGGATAAGCTGGCTCTTATCGATATCAATATGGCTTGTCCTGTTCCTAAGGTGGTTAAAAAAGGGGAGGGTTCAGCCCTTCTGGACACCCCAGAGCTTGCTGCAGATTTGGTTAAGGCTTGTCTGTCTGAGGTTAACGTACCTGTTACTGTCAAGATTAGGCGTGGTAGACGTCAGGATGAGGAAGTGGCACCTGAGTTTGCTCGCGCCATGGAGGCTGCTGGAGCATCTGCCGTTGCTATTCACGGTCGCTTTGCTACCCAGATGTATCGTGGTCAGGCAGAGTGGGAGACAGTTAATAGGGTTTGCGACGCCGTCTCTATTCCGGTCATAGGCTCTGGCGACATGCTCTCTGCTGAAGCAGCAGCTCATGCTCTTACAGAGACAGGTGTGACGGCTGTAATGATTGCTCGTGGAACGTATGGAAATCCGTGGATTTTTAAAAACACTCAAGCTTTAGTTGAGGGTCAACCTGTGCTTGTCCCAACGCTTGATCAAATGCTTGCATCTTTTATGA
>JABZGZ010000159.1 GCA_015259105.1 Atopobium sp.
AAGACCAGGAGCAAGCACAATGTAAGGTCCCAGCTCATGAATTGCTGCAATCATCTCTTCAATGTAAACAGGAGTGATTGCGTCACGCTTTACTAGTGGAGTTGCAGCTACTTTAAGTGCGTTCTCCCAGTCCTTTGCCTCAACGTGAAACTGGAGGTCTTCTGGATGAATCTGCAGATGAGAAATACCTTCACTCATACTAGGCTTCCTCTGCTACATATGCATGACCACCAAAGCCATTGCGAAGTGCTGCGGTAACCTTATTTGAGAAGTTCGCCTCACCAAGCTTTGATGCGTTTCTCTCAAACAGAGACTGTGCAATTACTGGCACGGGGACATCCTCTGCAAGAGCCGCTTCAACAGTCCACTTTGCCTCACCAGATGCATCAACAATACCCTTAAAGTCCTTAAGATTTGGATGCATTCTAAGCTGCTCTTCAATCAAATCTATCAACCAAGAGCGGATAACGGAACCGTTTTGCCAGTTGCGAGCAACCTGAGCCAAATCGTAATCAAACGGGGCTTTCTGCATAACAGCAAAACCTTCGCCGATTGCCTCCATCATTCCGTATTCAATTCCGTTGTGAACCATCTTCATAAAGTGTCCAGCACCTGCAGGACCTACGTAATCGCAGCCGTTTTTAACTGCAACGGACTCAAAGACATCTTTGAGATACTCGTAAGCGCTCTGATCTCCACCGGCCATCAGGCAAGCACCATAACGAGCACCCGAGGTGCCTCCAGAAGTTCCAAGGTCAAGGAACCTTACTCCAAGGTTAGAAGCCTCTTCTCCATGCCTGATGGAGTCCTTATAGTTTGAGTTACCCGCATCAATAAGGATGTCATCCTTCTCAAGCAGTGGAAGAACCTGAGAAATTGTTGATTCAGTTGCCTCTCCAGAACGAACCATCATCCAAATAACTCTTGGTGTTTCCAGTACTTCAACAAGCTCTGCTAAAGACTGAACAGAGGAAATACCGTGCTTCTCTACTTCCTGACGGGCATCCTCAGAAACATCAAAGCCTTTAACTTCTACTCCGTTATCTTTGAGATTCAAGGCAAGGTTAAAGCCCATCTTTCC
>JABZGZ010000015.1:0-17307 GCA_015259105.1 Atopobium sp.
GGAGTATTGAGCTTTGTGGTGGTAGTGAGGCTACCGTCAGTAAAGACCTTACTGCCATCTTTGCCCAGCAGAATCTGGTAGCTACGCCCAAGATCGGTGTAGTTCATCTCAAGCACGCGATCTTTTCCGTCGTAAGCCGTTTTGTCGTACAAAGCCGCCATCTGGGAGGTGAAGATATGGTCAAACGGTAGCTGCTCAACAGGTTTCTCGCCAGCGTTTATGCTGCTCTGAGCGCTTGTATCGCGAGAAATTCCCCAGCTTGCATCCGCCATCTGCTCAAACATCTCTTTTGGATACAGCAAAACTTTGAGCTCGGTCTTTGTCTGGTTAGAAATGCCGCCCTGCGCATACTCAGTACCAGCCTTTTTGACAAGCGCAAGGTACTGATCAGTGCGTGCAGAAAGCTCCTTTACGCGGAAGAGCTCGCCCTGGCCGCAGAAAATGCTTTCGTAGTTGCCCTGACCAAGAATGTGGTCAAACATCTTGGTAACGCTGTCGTAATTACCCTCTGAAGAATAAAATCCGCAGGTAGAGATAAGGACGTGCTTCTTGCCGGACATATCGTAGCGAGACTCGTGTGCGCCGCTCCCGTATCCCCTATTTGCGTCGCTCATGAAGGGCAGACTCATGGGGAGCTGGCGATCAATAAGGTTCTTCAGCAGTCCAGGCACGTTGAAGTAGTAGAGCGGGAAGCTCCAAATAACCAGATCGGCCCAAAGCTGCTTCTGAATGACCGTTTCTTCGTCGTCCGACATAATGCACTTACCAGGCGTGTTCTTCCAGCAGTGGAAGCATCCCTTGCAAGGCTTGATGTCCATGGTGGCAACGTTGAGCTGCTCAACGGTCACGTCTTCATTGGCGTGCTGCTCAGAGACGCCCTCAACGAAGCTCTTTGCAAGACGCAGAGAATTGCTGGCTTTGCCCTTGGGGCTGCCGTTAATCAGCAGAATGTTCATGCTGCGCCTCCAACTCCTTCATGCACTTCTCGCTCCATGCTCTAAGCATTTCCTCGTGCATCTTGCCGTACTCGATAGTAAATTTCCAGAACAACGCCTTTTCTGGGTCACCCATTTGCGCTGCATAAGCGGCTACTGCGCCCGTTGCTAGCTCGCTTCCGCCAGGAAATGACGAGGCGTTATCTGCGATTCGTTTGAAGAACGCAAGGTTTTCCTCGTAAGAGCACTCGCCCCTAAAGAACGTCTGCATCAAAAGTGGAATGCGCAGCACCGAGGCCTGAGAGTCTTCCTTCAGCCACCTGTTCAACTCCTCTTTACCGGATTCAGTTATCGAGAAAACCTTCTTGTCCGGCTTTCCTTTCTGAGCAACCAGCATTGCGGTGACCCAGCCGTCTTTTTCTAGCGCCTGCAGTTCTCTATAGATCTGGCTTGTCTGAGCAGTCCAGAAGTAATTAAGCGACTGTTGAAAGATGGTTTTAATCTCGTAACCGGACATATCCCCATAATTCAAGAGACCAAGAATTCCCTGTTTAAGCAAATCTCTCATCTCCTTATATTCCACTTGTTGAATATCTTACTAAAATAGTAATTCCACTTGTGGAATATGTCAACGAGAAATTCTGAAATCTTTAACTTCTTTCTGTTTACACAAAAAAGACTCTGCCATTTCTGACAGAGTCCTAACGTGCAATTATCATGTGTTCTTTATTGCTCCGGCGTTACCTATTACACGGAAGAAGTGGCGTGTTCACCGCGTTTTCGCGTGTGTCGTCGCGCTCGTCATATGCGTCGTAGGGAGCTTTGGGGTCATGAACTTTGACTGGTTTGTTGACGTTACACACCTCATCGGTATGAGCAAAGACAAAGTTGATGTCATCCGCCCAGCCTGTATGCCCGGTGATAATTTTTGGATTAAGTCCACGCTCTCGCAGAATGCCCTCTAGCCTTGCAAGCGATTCAACAGCCAGCTTATTGTCTTCTGCAAGCTTATTGATAAAGCTATAACCGCCGTCAGCACCAAACCAAATGGTATCTGCAGAGAATACATACTTGTCATCAATCAGGTACACCACGTGTCCCCAAGTATGGCCAGGGACCAGAATTGCTTCAATTTTTATGCCATCAATTTCAAACACTTCTCCATCGTACAGAAGTGTCTTTTTATTTGGAATGTTTACCTTTGGTAGCTTGAACCAGCCATTCATTACACGGCGACGGACTTCTCCTGTTAAATATCTATTTTCAACATCACCAATATAAACCTGCGCGTGGCTAAAGAGTTGGTCGCTATCCGCCTCAATTGCGCCAATGTGATCAGTATCCAAGTGAGTAATCAGGATGTGCTTGATTGCCTTAGGGTCAATTCCCAGCCAGTCCATCTTTTCTTGCAGGCGATCATAACTGTATCCTGCGTCAATCATGATGGTAGTGTCGCCTTTGGTGTAGAAGAAAATGTTGGCCACATACTCTCGCACGCATCTCACGTGCTCATCAATGGCACCTGTGTTAAGGGGCTTAAATATCTCTTTGCCGCGATATACCCACGACATCAACACTTTTTGAAACTTTGAAGCGCTCTTTGACATTGCTTCGCCTCGATTCTATTTTCTTCACACGGTGGTGTGCGACTGAAAAAGTAATCCTCTAATCCGGCAGATCATACGTACAGAAAATGGCATCTGAACTTGACTTTTGATGTTTGTTAGATATTATTAACTAAATATTACCCCTCTGCCGTCTGCAATCTTTGATTTTCCGCTGAACGGATAAAAGCTAGACGCCAACGCAAAAATAAGCCTTAAACAGCAAAAGCCGCACTCCAAATAAATCGGAGTGCGGCTTAATTGCAAATGTGCAACATAACGTTGCATACAAATGAAAGCACTCATGAATCACGGGGTTTCTCGCCATTAATGAGTAACGAATGTATGGTGGAGGTGCGGAGAATCGAACTCCGGTCCAAAGCAAATCCTAGGCAGGTGTCTCCAAGCTCAGTTACTAATTAAATCTCAAGCATCGCACACTTAGTAACAGGCGTTTGATGCTCCAGTTGGTTCAATCTTTTTGTAAGGCATACCGACTACGTCCTTACAAGCATCTCCCTAAAATGACGTCACCCTGAGAACAGGAGAAAATCCCAGTTAGACGCGCTGAACTAAATTAAGCAGCGAGAGCCATACGAGGCTCAAAAGTAAGAGTGTTGTCAATTCAATTTGACGTTACCCCTGTTTTACGTGGCGAGGAGACCACGGCTTGCTGCCCACCGCAAACTCACCTTGTCGAATCCAGTCACCCCCAATAATGAGAGAAACTGCCACCATGCAGTTTTCAATGTTCCTGAATTGCGTGCACGTGTGACGCTGCTTGCAATTCAAAGTGTAGAGAGTATACCCCATGAACTGCCATTCTTTCAAAAAAGATATGACTATTTTGGGAACGGCTTACTTTACGGCTTTTTTTGCGGGCTACTTTACGGCTTACTTTGCGGACTTACCGTGAGCTTCTAGGACTTGTTTCTCGCGATCAATAAACATGACCAGAATAACCACAAGAAGCGCCGCAGGTGAGAGCCAAATCATGTGAGTGCCCATCAGCGGAATAAACAAGTTGCCCACTACCGCACCAGCTACAAAGCAGAAAATAGTTCCAAAATAGAGCAGCGAGGTCTCAATGTGAACAGGCTCGTGCGTATGCATATATGCGGCTATTTCTTGCGTTCCGCCACGAAGATTACCAATGCACATGGTTGTGGCAAACGCATGTCCATGCAGCTTCCTAAATGCCTGGACTTGAATACCACACGCAAGTGACGTCAAGCTGTTTGCCAGCAGGTTCATGTCTGTTGGAAGCAGAGAAACAATGCTCAGAAGCACAATTTCCACGATAACCGCAAGCTGCCTCCAGTGCAAATGTTCTTCTCGCGCAATAGCTCGAATGGCATACGAAACCGCGATGCCTATAGCAAATGCCAAAACTGGCAGAGCGTATTTGAGGCACTTTTCAAACGATCCGCTGGTCAGATTTACGCCCAAAAGCAGCAAGTTTCCGGTCTGAGCGTTGGCAAAAACACCACCGCGCACCAGGTAGGAATAGGCGTCCATAACTCCGCCCGAGAAGGCCAAAAACGCAGCAACTTCCACCGAATCTGACATTTGTAGTGCGTGCTTCAAGACTACTCCAACCAAAATGCGCACATCAGCGACACATATCACACAGACGTATACGAAAAGCGATGCAGGTTAAATCCTACATCGCTTTTACGATTTTGTTTGGGTGATCATCAAAGAGGTTACCAACGTGCAATCTTGCACGGAAAACCTGTCTGACTAATTTGTGGGGAGTTTACTCCTCGACAAGCTCGAACATCTCAGGACCAACGCCACAAACTGGGCAAACATAGTCCTCAGGAAGCTCTGGAGTGTCAACCTCAACCTCGTAGCCACAAACGGTGCAAACAAACTTGTAAGTCTTCTCTGCCATTTTTATTCCTCTCTCCAAGCGCTGACGCGCTTTTCCTTTTATTCGCGCAGTTAACGCGGACGGCAACTAACCGTGGCCCTTATCCGCGGTTAAGTGCTCATGCAGATAGTAACAAATCTTGAGTGATTCTAAAGCATTATTCCGAAAATAGGAATGATTCTCATAAAATTCGCACGAAATTTTTTGGCGAGAAGTTCGGCGCACTCCGAGCAATGACCGCTTCTGCCAGCGACGTGCTCCTAGTAGCGACTGCGCTCCTTGAGAGCTCGCTGAATATCGCGGTCAGAATCACGCTTAGCTGCAGACGCACGCTTGTCGTAGAGTTTTTTACCCTGCGAAAGCGCAATCAGCAGTTTAACGCGGTTGTGCTCGTCAAAGTAAATTTCAAGCGGAACCAACGCCAAGCCTTTCTGACGAAGCTTTCCGTCAAGATAGTCAATCTGCCTGCGATGAAGCAGCAGCTTGCGCTTTCTATCTGGGTCAACGTTCCACACGCCGCCATTTGTGTATGGGTGCAAGTGCATGCCATGAATCCACGCCTCACCGTCACGAATGAGGCAGAACGTATCGGTCAACTGACAGCCACGCTCGCGCAGGCTTTTGACCTCGGTGCCGGTAAGCACCAGGCCACACTCAAAGGTCTCGCCAATCTCGTACTCATGGCGAGCGGAGCGATTGCGAGCAATCGACTTCTTACCCTGCTTTTTTCCCTGGGTCTCGGCCATGCCTACTTGCCTTCCCCGTCTGAAGTTTCTGCTGCATCGGTTTTCTCGCCAGATACGGGATTGCCGCCTGCGGTGAAGCCCTCGGAGATTGCGGCGTCGCGAACAAGCTGCAAAAGCGCAAGAGCTGCCTGCTCGCCCACAAGATCGCGAGCGCGAATGGTCATCTCAGTTGCGGTGGCTCTGTCGCCCATGGCGGCGCAATCCTGCGCGCACATCAGCAGGCAAACCGCAATCTCGGCGTTTGCGCCTGTTGGCAGGCCCTCTGCCTCAAGCAGGTCGTTAGCCTCTTCGTCGGTAAGGCCGTCAGGGTCCTTAGGAGTGCCTGCAGCCTGATCAAGCGCAGCCTCAAGAGTGCTGTCTTTGACCTCAAAGCGACGAGCAGCCCTCAAGCATGCCGCGGCCTGCTCAAGCCTACCCTGAGCCTCAAACCATGCTGCAAAGTTCAAAAACGCCCTGGTCAGATGCCTTGCCTCACTTGCACGCTCAAAAACGCCAAACGTCAAAGCCATATGCTCACGAATATCGCCTGCAATCTTAAATAGATCGGCCAGATCAAGCCTAAATCCGCAGTTCATTGGATTCCAACGAATCGCAGTCTTCAGCGCAGTCATGGCGTTTTCGTAATCGCCGGTGCGCACGTAAGCCATTGCAAGGTCTCCGTACAGGCGATCAAACGGCTCAGCAACGTCCTCAAGCTTGCGAGGATCGTTCTCCACGCGCCTGTATGCCAAACGGTCGAACAGCGTTGGGAACGCAAAATACTGGACCTCATCTGTGGTTTGACAGTTGCGGTCCACATATTCCTCAGCGTCTTCAGCCAAACGAAGCAGCAGCTCAAGCGCCTCCTCGTTCTGGTCCTGCATCATCATGCCTTCAGCGCGCATCAGCTCATCTGAAAGTGCCGAAAGTGCCATCTTACTCACCTATCATTCAATATCAATCATGCAATCATCTGCGCGAGCGCTTAATAAACCCGCACGTAATCTACCTGCTTATTATTCCACAAGTGCCAAATCAATCTGACCACGAGCCACATTTACGTCAGAAATCTTCACGCGCACACGTCCGCCAATTCGATACGTTTTGCCTGTTGATTCCCCTATCAACGCCAGCGTCTCCTGGTCATACACATACCATTCGTGGCCCAAGTCCCTCACGGCGAGAAGACCGTCGGCGTAGGTATCGTCTATCGTAATGAACAGACCAAAGCGCTCGCAGCCGTCAATGGTTCCCCACGTTTCTTCTCCCAGACGGCTTTGATAGTACTCGGCCAGCTTAATCTTTTGCGTAGCGCGAGCCGCTGCATCTGCCTTGCGCTCCTGCTCAGAGCAGGTGCTACAAATGTCCGGTAACGCGCTCAACTCTGCGCGAGATGCCGTCTGACCACGAAGCAAACGCTTGAGTGTGCGATGAACTATCACGTCGGGATAGCGTCTGATTGGCGAGGTAAAGTGACAGTACGCATCCGCTCCCAGAGCAAAGTGCCCCTGATTTGTTGGTAGATAGATGGCTCGTTTTTGGGCTCTGAGCAGCTGTGCATTTACCACGCGAGAATAACGTGTGCCGTGGACTGACTCCAGCGCTTCTTGCAACGCAGTCTGATCGCCAAGGGCAATACGAGACGCAACGTCTGGCTCAAGCGCTCCCATAGCTACAAGCGGAGTAACCGCAAGCTTGAGCGACTCTGGCGAAGGCTGCTCATGCACTCGATATGCTGACTCAAGGTCGTGCTGACTGAGCATGTGCGCAACACTCTCATTAGCCGCGAGCATTGCTTCCTCAATAAGCCCCGTTGCCTGAGTGCGCTCTCGCACCGAGACTCCAACTGGCTTATTATTCTCGTCAAGCACTACGCGCGTTTCCACGCTTTCAAAATCTACTGAGCCGCGTTTCTCGCGAATTTCTTCTCTAAGCGCGCGGATTTGATTGAGCACGCCAATCATTTCTTTGATTGCGCCAGCGTCTTCTGTAGAAACAGCTGAGTCAAGTGCCGCAGCATCTCCTTGGAGATAGCTATCTACCTGGTCGTAGCTAAGTCTTGCTCGTGAGCGAATAACGGAATTCATAGCTGTTGCGCCAAGAATCTTGCCTGAGCTGCTCAGCTTCATCCTTACCGACATGGCCAGCCTGTCTTCAGCTGGTCGCAAAGAGCAAACGTCGTTGCAGAGCTTCTCTGGAAGCATAGGCAACACGCGGTCAACTAAATATGCCGAGCAGGTACGCATGCGAGCTTCCAGGTCAATGGGAGAATCCCATTTTACGTAGTGAGCCACGTCTGCAATATGAACCCACAGCTCAAAGCCACCGTCTTCAAGCTTGCGCGCACCAACGGCGTCATCAAAGTCTTTAGCATCCGCGGGGTCTACGGTGATACACAGATTTTCTCGCAAATCGTGTCTTGAAGCGTCTTCCGCAAGCGCTTTATCTGCATCAACGGAGATTTTCTCGGCCTGTCTGAGCGCCTTGATAGGAAATTCTGTTGCCAGGCCATATGAAGCAATAGTTGCCTCAACGTTCATGTCCAGATCTTCGGCAGAGCCCACGCGGCGCTCAATGGTAACTACAGCAGCGCTTTTACGCGTTGGGTACTCCGTGATGCGCGCAACAACCACGTCACCTTCAAAAACGTAATGACGTCCAACAGAAGGGTCTTCTGGAAGCACAAAGAAATCTCGCTGGATGCGACTATCCAGCGGCACTACAGCGCCAAGCGGACCAGCGTCGTGGTAGATGCCCAAAAACGTCTGAGTAGCTCGCGTAAGCACAAAGCGCACGTTTGCCAGAGGAGTCTTTCCCTTGGCCGAGACCAGCGAAACCTGAACCACATCTCCGTGCATTGCCTCGTGAATACCATGCTTGGCCAGCGCATACGTTCCCTCAGGGGTGCTTACAGTGGCAACTCCTGGGCGAGAAAGGCTCAGCGTGCCCGTAAGCAGCGCCGATGGTCGCTTTGAGACTTTTGCACGTCCCTGACGACGGTTTCCTTTATGTTCGCGTTTTCTAGCCAAAAATCCTCCTGTAGGTAGAAAGTCAGCACCCTTTTGCGCTGACCTGATGAATCTTCTGATATGTACCCTAAAGTGACTTGTGGTAGTCGAGGCACAGATAAGGCGAGAAGTTCCAAGGACTCCGCTGAGCATTTCGACGGGTGTCGCGGCCCTCAACGGGTTTCTCGCCACTCCTGTACACAAAAAGAGCCCCTATGCAGAGACTGCATAGGGGCTCCAAAAGGGATTGGTTTACCTCTTAGAAGGTGCCGCGAATAACCTCGCTGCCTTCCTTCATGATAACTTCCATGTTATCTGGGGTAAGGTCGCGGATGTTAGCAGCAACGTCGCCCTTGACAACCAGGAGGTCAGCAAGCTTGCCAGCCTCGAGGGAGCCAAACTCATCCTCGTGGTGAACCATCTTAGCGCCGTTAAGGGTAGCAGCCTTGATGGTCTCAAGAACGGTGACGCCAGCCTTCTCAACGAAGTCATACATCTCATCGATGGTGACATAGCCGTAAGGAGTTACGAAGCTGAAGGAGTCGGAGCCGATGGTGAGAGTGACGCCGCGCTCGTTAGCAGCACGGAGGTTCTCGTATGTACGGTTGAGGCCCTTCTCAACGACGGTATCGCCTGGGAATGCGTCAAGCTCTGGAGTCCACTCTGGTGGATAAGTTCCGTACCAAGTTGGCAGGAAGCCGATGGTAGGAGTAAAGAAGGTGCCCTGCTCGCACATAAGATCCATGGTCTTTGCATCAAGCTCGAAGCCGTGAATCATCTGCTCGCAGCCGCAACGGACGGAGTCATAAGCTGCGGAGAAGCTGTTGTAAGAGTGTGACCAAACAGGAATGCCAACCATTGCTGCCTCGTCGCAAACTGCCTTGATCTCCTCGTAGCAGTAGTGCTGATCGCGACCGGAGTCCCAGTGCCAAATGCCACCACCGGTTGCCCAAATCTTGATTGCGTCTGGGTTCTCACGAAGACGACGACGAACTGCCTTACGAAGATCCCAAGGACCGTCTACCTGATCGCCCCATGGGTGACCATTCTTGGAAATCTCCTGTGGGAGCTGGTGGCAGTCACCGTGACCAGCAACGCGGCAGAAGCCAAGGCCAGTAGCGTAGATACGTGGTCCCTCCATGACGCCCATGTTAACGAGGTCACGAATTGCGATACCATTGCGGCCAATCTCGCAGACGGTGGTAAGACCGTGAGAGAGAGCGTCCCAGGACTGCTTGACTGCGCATGCCTGCTTCTGAGCAACGGACTCGATAACCCAGTCGTTATCGTTGTCGGTCAGGTTGCCGGAGAAGTGCAGGTGAGTATCGATAAGACCTGGCATAATGGTGCGGCCCTGGATGTCACGGACCTCATAGCCCTCTGGAACCTCAGTGCGAGGACCAGCATAAGCGATCTTCTTGTCGTCTACGAGGACAAGAGAATCCTCAACAGGAGCGGCGCCAGTGCCGTCAACGAGCTTTCCGCCTACAAAAGCAATCTTACTCATTTCTTTCCCCCTCTAGTAAATGATACATACTATCTTTTTGCGCCCACCCTTTTTGGGCGCAAAAAATCCAAACTAAAGAAACAAATAACGTGCTTAGTTCAACGTACCGATGAAACCTTTAAAGCTTGCAAGCAACTTATGCTGCTGCCTTCTCAGACTGACGACCAAAGATCATGAAGATGGCCATACCAATGACAATCCAAGAAATGGTGATGATCCACTCAACTGGCTTCAAAGCTGCAGGGCTGAAAGGAACAACCATCAGGCCGATGATGATACTACCAGCAAGAATTGCAGCAAGGATACCTGCGATACCGCCGTTGACCTTGTAAGGACGAGGTAGGTCTGGCTCGGTCTGACGCAGACGCAGGCAGGCAACGCCAGCCATGGTGCATGCAAAGATGAAGCCGAGAGAAGCAACGTTGGTCAGAGGAACAAGCATGTTGCGGCCGAGGAATGGACCAACAAGGGTCAGGCCAGCCATGAACATGTTTGCAGTCAGAGGTGCGCCAGACTTAGGGTCAATCTTTGCGAATGCCTCTGGGAGCATCTTCTTACGACCAAGAGCGAGCATCAAACGAGTTGAAGCACCAAAGAAGGAGTTCATTGGGCCCAGAGGTCCAAGCGTTGCAATGATGAGCATTGCAATGTAGAAGAACAGGTTGATGCGCTCGAGAACTGCAAGTGCAGGAACGGAAGACTTAACAAACTCGTGCCAGTCAATCATAGTTCCGAATGCATAGATGCAGATGAGATAGAAGACACCAGAAGCGATAAGTGCGAGTGCAGGAATGATGCCAAACTTCTTCCAGTCAAGGTCAGCAGAAGCCTCTTCTGCCTGCTGTGGAATGGTGTCAAAACCAGCGTAGAAGAATGGAGTCATAACAAGTACTGCAATGATGCCACCAAAGAAGCTGGTAGCCTTTGTGCCCTCTCCACCTGCAACCTCAGTTGCCTGGGAGAAGAGTGGGAGGCCGTTGCTTGGAGAACCAGTTGCAAAGGAGATAACCATTGCAAGGATCATACCAGTCAGCAGAGCCTTAGTCAGGAAGCTCGAAAGCTTAGCTGCTGCGCCAGCGCCCTTAAAGTTAAGGAAGATGACCAGAATGGCAAAGCAAAGAGCGATGACTGTTGGCCACAGGTAAACATCTGCACCAAGGATGGTGTAGAGCTTAACGGAGCGCAGCCAAGAAAGAATTGGGAATGCACCAAAGCGGTCGGTGAGAAGCGTGGAAATAGCAATTGCCTCCCAAGGGCACAGTGGAGCGTTACCCAGAAGGAGCATCCAGCCGGTAAAGAAGCCCATTGGGCGGCCGAATGTCCTGTCGACGTACTCAATGATGCCACCAGAAATTGGAATAGCAGCAGTAAGCTCGCCAAAAACACATCCAATTGGTACAAGGAAAATTGCGCCAATTGCGAATGCGATCATCGCGGGGAATGGTCCTCCACCAAGAACCATCCAGTCGCCTACCAGGAGCACCCATCCGGTACCAATGATCGCACCAAATCCGATGGTAAAGAAGTTGAATAGACTCAACGACTTTTGCATCTCAGGTGCCTCGGCATTTTCTGCCATGTCCCACTCCTTCCCGTAATTACTCGGACGAAGAACTTGATGAGACTATGTTTGCACCCGAAGCCATTTGAAAAAAGAAGTAGCGCCCTCTGGGCGTCAGATAAACCCGTAAGCGTGAAAGCTACAACCGCGAGCGGTAGTTAAATCTTTTTACATCTTTACCAAAATCTAATAACAGTTATGCAATTTTCAAATAGTTAACGTACACAACTATGTATCAATCTTTAACCCAAATACTTTAAAAACTCTTCTGTAGTGCGTGACATCTCGCCTTTTACACGATGTGTAATGAAGACGTTACGATGTACGGGAGTTTCCAAATGATGTACATCAATATCAAAATTTGTACCTTTTGTTGCCTCAAGTGGCAGCAAACTTACACCAAGACCCGACTCTACCATGGACATAATGGTGAACGAATCCGATGACGCAAATGTCATGCGTGCATTTTTGAGCTGTTTCTGAAGCAGGGGAGCTGTCTCAATATCAACAATAAAGGGTTCCTCAATAAGACGCTTAACTGGAATTGTCTCAAGGTCCTTCTCGTAATGTCCCTTTTGAGAAACAACAATAACCTCATCATGATCAAATAAAGTTGAAGTAAATCCCTGCTCAGTTGCGCGGGTCATAGTAAAACTAATATCCACTTTACCCTTGCTAATAAGACGCAGGGCTTCTCCATAGGTGCACTCGATAACTTCAACTTTGATATTTGGATGATCGGTCATGTACTTTTTCAGATGGCCAGGCAGTGCTCGAGAAAGAAAGCTTGAAGGTGCTGCAATAATAAGATTGCCCATCTCAATGGCACTAACGCGATTCACTTGATTGCTCAGCTTGCTGTATGCTTGGCACACCTCTTCTGCAACAGGCAGAAGCGTCTTTCCCTCAGGAGTCAGACTTACATATCCACCATGTCTGTTAAACAAGCGGACATCCCACTCTTTTTCTAGACTTGCCACCATACGGCTAATCGACGACTGAGTGCATCCCAGTTCTTCCGCCGCCACCGTAAAGCTACTGTGATACGCTGCAGAAGTAAAAGCCTGAAATTTATGCAGGTTGGTCTCCATACTTGGCCCCCATTCAAGTACGTGGCCTAATAATTCACCCCTAAAAATATCATTCTACCTGCAATTTAGTAAATACCGTTTAACGTAAAAAGACCCCGTGAACGGTTTTCACGAGGTCTTACCTTACAATCTTTATGCAAAAAACTTTCTTAATTGATACTTCTCTTTGACAATTGAAGTACCAGGTTGCTTAGTTGCTATGCCTTCAGATAGCGGCCCATAGCAATAGCAGAACCAAAGAGTCCCAGAAGCAAACCTAAGAGCAGCAGAAGGCCACTCATACCCAGCTTGACCGTTGTAGGAATAGCAAAGGTCAAGAAGGTCATACTTTCTGCCATAACTGGGAGAAGCATGTGGGCTCCAACAACCAGAACAGCAATGGCGAGAAGAGCACCGATAAGTGCCTCAAGCACGCCTTCCATAAGGAATGGTCCGCGAATAAAGCCGTTAGATGCACCAACCAGACGCATGATTGCAATCTCACGACGGCGAGCGTTAATAGCAAGGCGAATAGTGTTGTTAATAAAGACAAAGGCAACAAACACCAGAAGTCCAACAAGGCCGATAGCGCCGATACGAATGTATGCTGTTACGCTAAACAGGCGCTCAACGGTCTCACGACCATACTGAACATCACCAGATGGATTGCTCTTGTTATCCGCAATAGCTGCAAAAGATGATGAAGAGGCAATGCGCTGGGCAACGTCTTGAACATCCTTAGGGTCCTTGAGCTTAATCACAAGAGATGCGGGAATAGGATTCTGACCATCAAGAGCAGAAACCGCGTCGGAAGCATTGCGGTAGCTCATGGTAGTGCGGTACTCCTCAAGAGCCTGATCTTTGCTCTTATAGGTTACGGACTCAACCGTATCCCAGCTCTGAACCTCTTGCTGGAATGCAGTTACTGCAGACTGGTCTGCATCATCAGAAAGAAATGCCTGAATAGTAACGCGATTCTCGACACTTCCTACCATGTTCTCGATAAGAGCGGAGCCAAGAATAAACAGGCCGATGATGAACAGCGACAAGAAGATGGTTACGATTGCACCAAGAGCGGTAGACCAGTTCCTTCTAAAGTGGCTTCCGGCCTCACGCAGAGAGTATCCAAAATTAGAGAGCCCCATAGTAGCCATAGCCTCCCTTCTCCTGGTCGCGGACAATATGACCAGCCTCAAGTGCGATAACGCGCTTGCGCATAGAGTCAACCATCTCGCGATCGTGTGTTGCCATTACAACCGTAGTGCCCGCACGGTTAATGCGGTCAAGAAGCTTCATGATGCCCAGAGAAATTGCTGGGTCCAGGTTACCCGTAGGCTCGTCGCAGATAAGCAGTGGTGGGCGGTTAACCATTGCACGAGCAACGGAAACACGCTGCTGCTCACCACCAGAGAGCTGATCTGGGTAAGCGTCCATCTTCTGTCCAAGGCCTACCAGACGCAGAACCTCAGGAACCTGCACCTTAATAACAGAACGAGGCTTGCCAATGCACTCAAGTGCAAAAGAAACGTTCTCATAGACGGTCTTATCGGGCAGAAGCTTAAAGTCCTGGAAGACGGTACCTATCTGGCGACGCAAATACGGAACCTTGGAGTTACGCATACGTGTAAGGTCCTGACCAGCAACAATAACCTGTCCGTGAGTTGCCTTCTGCTCGCGCGTAATAAGGCGCAAGAGAGATGACTTACCGGAACCAGAGTGTCCAACTACAAAGACAAACTCGCCTGGGTAGATATCAGCGCTGATGTTATCCAGTGCTGGGCGGTTTGGCTGTGATGGATACACAAGCGAGGCACCCTTAAAAGAGATGGTAGGAGTACCAGTACGCTCAACCTGAGGTGCGTCTTGTGCAAGATCAGCAAAGAACTTTGCGCGATCAAGAGGCGCCTGCTCAGGGTTATTTTGCTGCTCAGCAGTTACCACGTGTACAGCTTCTGCTCCAGAAGCAAATGGATCAGATACAGTTGTTACAGGTTCAGCAGCCTGGGCCACTGGCACATCAGCAGAAAAGTCCTGGGTTTCAACTTGATCAGCCGCAACATCTTGCTGGTCAAGCTGGTTCAGATCATCCTGAGAAATTACCCCAAAACGGTCATCAAACGAGGACTCCTGTTGCTCATCAGTGCGAAAATGATTAGCCACAGTTGCTCCTTTTCTTACTCCGAAGAGACAGATACAGAATTTATTTTACCAAAAGTGCAGGTATGTTACACGTCATGCAGGCCATCCACAGAAAAACCGCCTCTTCTTTTTAGAAAAGGCGGTCTAAAAATCGCGAGAAAAACGCTGTTGAGCGTTAGTTATACGCCACCTGTAAGTTAGTTCTGCACCTGTTATGCGGTCTGCATCTTTGCACGTGTCTCATCAATGATGGCACGAACCTTGGCTGCATTAGCTGCAATCTCCTCTTTTGAACCCTTGGTGAGCAGGCTTCCCATGCCGCAGCAATCAACGCCGCGCTCAAGCCACTCAGCAAGGTTATCAAGGTTAATGCCGCCAGAAGCCATCAAAGGCATCCAAGGAGTTGGTGTCTTGAAGAGGTTGACCAGCTCAGGGCCGTAGACATTAGAGATTGGGAAGCACTTAATAAAGGCAGCGCCCATCTCAAGGCTATGATTTGCCTCAGTCATAGTAGTGCAGCCAGGTGCATAAGGAATCTGATACAGGTTGCACATACGAGCAACCTCGTCAGAGCCGCAGTTAGCAACAATGAACTGTGCGCCAGCCATAATAGCAAGACGAGCAGTTGTAGGCTCCATTACAGTACCTGCACCAACAATCATCTTGTCACCAAGACGCTCTCTAATTGCAGCAATAACCTCGCCTGCATTTGGCAGGGTGTAGCTGATCTCCATTGCATGAACGCCGCCTTCAGCAAGACCCTCAGCAATTTCAATACCACGCTCAACCGTTGGGACGCGAACAACTGCAAACGCACAGGTATCTACCAGTGCCTGAGAAACAGCAGCTTTCTGCATCTTCATATACAACATCTCCTTGTAAATGTATCTCGCTCTACCCTATTGAGCTGGCGAGAAACCCGTCATTTTTGATTCTTAGTTATGAGCAATTCCGTAATGGTCAAGCATTGCATAGATCTTCTCGTCAACACCCTCTGCAACCTCAGTAACAGGGAAACGAGCAGGACCAACAGGGTATCCTGCAAGCTCAAGAGAACGCTTAAGCGTCTGAGGAGTGCTCCCAAGGTGAAGGATGTCGCGAATTGGCTCAATCTCTGCCTGCAGGCGAGCTGCTTCCTCTGCATTTCCTGCCTCAAGAGCCTTCCAAAGGTCAACAACAACCTTGGTGATAAGGTTTGCGGTACCTGCAATAGTGCCCTGAGCTCCAAGGGCGTGAGCCTCAGAAATCTTTCCGTCAGAGCCTACAAGTACGTCAACGTCGTGACCGGCGGCAGCGTCCAGGTAATCCTTGAGGTTATCAATGTTGCCGGAGCTGTCCTTAATACCCTTGATGTTTTCAATGGTTACCAGCTGTTCAACAGCCTCTTTAGAGATGTTTTTGCCGGTACCCTTAGGAATGTTGTACAGAAGAACAGGAATCTTGACGCTTGCGGCAACCGTCTTGAAGTACTCAACCAGCTGCTGGTCAGAAATGCCCAAGAAGTAAGGGTTGATGACGGAAAGCGCATCGGCACCAATTGCCTCTGCTTCACGGCTCATATAGAGAGCCTCTTTTGTTGAGCATGCGCCAGTTCCTACGTAAACAGGAAGACGACCAGCGGTTTTCTCAATAATAAACTTGGAGAACTTGATCTTCTCGTCAGGGTTACAAACGTGGAACTCACCGTTAGAGCCAAACGTAAAGATGCCGTCTGCGCCCTCGGAGATGAGCTTTTCAAGAAGCTGTTCAGCGGCTTCGTAGTTGATAGACTGCTCTTCGTCGCGGTTAAACGGCGTAACCATAGGGACAATAACGCCCTTAAATGTTGACATGCAAACTCCTCTGTATGCTTTACAGTGTTTATCTGGGGTTATTTGCCCTCGCGAATGGACGCGCCAAGAGCTCCACCGGGATGCCACTTAACGTACTGCTCTGGGTTAAGGCCATACTCGTTTTGAAGCAGGATAGAGAGGCACTGGAGCTCCATAATCTCAGCCAGAATCGAGGCGCGTGGAGGCTTGTTCATGGAATCGCCCTCCTGCTCAACGCCAGCAATAAGAGCAACCTCTGCCTCGTTTGCCAGCCAAGAGTTAGGATTGCCAGTCAGCGCAATAATGTGCACGCCAACGTTCTTAAGGCAGGTTACCGTAGCCTTGAGCTCGCCCGTCTCACCGGAGTTGGAAATAGCAATGACCACGTCACCAGGACGAGTCTGACCAGCAGATCCATGGACGCACTCGGTACCGTGAAGCTCGTAGGTTGGAGTTCCAGTTGACGAGAAAAGCGATGCAGCATAACCAGAGACGTGACCTGGCTTACCAATGCCGGTTACGTGCAGACGGCCACCCTTTGCCTCTGCATCCAAAATAAGCTTTTTAGCTGCAGAAAGCGCATCAAAATCAATGCTCTCTACATACTGATGAAGCGACTTTCCCACAATGGAGAGAAACTCCTGAACCTGCTCTTTTTCAGTTGCCATTACAACTCCTTATCTGTCTGTGAGCCCAAGCTCAAAGACACTTACTACGCAATGAATTAACGCGTCTCCTTGCCCTTATGCTGGGCCATGAGCTGCTCAATCTGCTCCTGAATTTCATCAAGAGTGGAGGCCATAAAAGGACGGTTGATGTCTACAAATTCAAATCCTGAAGGATGGCTTACCCAAGCACCTTCAAAAAGCAGACGCAGCGCCTTGCCCTGTCGGATGAGTTTGTAGCTTTTAATCTTGGTATAAGGAACGACAAGTGCTTTTCTCTTGTCGGATTTTGCAAAGATAAATACGTGTTTCTGACCAAAATCAATAACATGAATACCGCTGGCAAAACGACTAAAGCGTTTTCCCATGGCTCGTGATGCAAACCACGTAATGGTGAGTCCTGCAA
>JABZGZ010000015.1:17317-21239 GCA_015259105.1 Atopobium sp.
CACCAACAAGACCCAAAATATTGCCACTTACATTGGCGTAAACCCAAAAGAAAAATGTCAGAGCAAGAGCGGCAAACGCCAGGAGCAAGTACAGAATTCCCTGAACTATTAAACGAGTTCTGTCTTCAAGAACTTCTAGAACTAACTGATCTTCAGGAAGCTCTGGAACAGGCTTTTTGTCAACGCTAAGGCCAAACATATCGCCAAGCACTGACTCAGTAACACTTTTGTTGTTCTTCTCGTCTGCCATGTTTTTCCTTGTTGTGAAGCTTTTAAAAGGGCGCCCGCGGGCTTTCCACGAGCGCCCTAAGAAACCGTAGAGCTGAGTAGGTACTACAGAAATCTAGGCTTAGGCAAGACCAAAGAGTGAGCCGATGCCGTAGATGATAGAACCAACGATGTTGTAGTCAACGTTAGGGAAGGATGCCTCTGCAATTCCCAGCTGAGCAAATGCAGGATAGAGAATCAGAGGACCAGCGGTCAGGAAGATACCAACCAGGAAGGAGCCGAGAAGAGCACCGCGCCATCCACCGTAAGCGTAACCACAAACGCCGCAAGTACCACCAGAGAAGAAGCAGATGCCTGCTGCAGGAATCATGATGGTTGGGCTGTGGAATGCAACCATAAGTGCCATTGCAACAAGGCCGCCAAGGAAAGAGCCAATGAAGCCGATGATGACAGCGTTTGGTGCAAATGGGAAGATTGCAGGGCAGTCGACTGCAGGACGTGCATCTGGAATGAGCTTCTCGGAGATGCCGACAAATGCAGCGGTAATCTCAGCGATGAACTGACGGACGCCGTAAACAAGAACGGACATACCAGCAGCAAACTGAAGACCAGCAAGGAATGGCCAAATCCACCACATATCGTTACCAAAGTAGCTGGTGAATGGCTTGTTGTTTGCAAGGGTGTCGCCAAAGTGACCGGTGACAAGGCATGCAATAGTAACAACGTAGAACAGAACAATCATGAAGAGAGCAACGGAGAAGACAAAGTCCTTGAAGAGCTTGAAGAACTCTGGAAGCTCCTTAGCCTCCTTCTCGCCGTCCTCCTCGTTCTTCTTAGCAAAGAGCTTTCCAACGTAACCGGAGAATGCATAACCGATGCAGTTGAAGTGGCCAATTGCGATGGAATCTCCACCAACAAGCTTGTTTACGAATGGCTGGCACAACGAAGGCAGTGCAGCACCGCAGAAGCCGAGGATGACACCACCAAGAACAATGGTGACCCACATTGGGAGACCAAGAGCAATGAAGACCAGTGCAAGTACGCAGGAGAAGTACAGGAAGTGCTGACCAGTCAAGAAGACGGATTTGAATGGGGTAATCTTGGCAAACACAAGGTTCATGATGAAGCCAAGGACCATTACAAGAGCAACCTCAGTACCATAGGTATTCAGTGCAAGAGCGGTTGCGACCTCAACCTGGGTTACAACACCCTTAACAGCAAATGCACGACTAAACATGTCGCTGAAGATGTTGACCTGAGCGGACATAGCGCTAGAACCAATGTTGAAGATCATGAAGCCAATAATGGTCTTCACAGTACCAGAGAAGACGTCCACAGCGGACTTCTTCTGCAGCAAGAGACCGACAAGAGCAATGATGCCCATGATGACGGCTGTGTCTCTGAGCTGCATGAGAATTGCATTGAGCATGCGTAATCCCTTTCAGCAAATAAACCGACGAACCTACTCAGATAAGTTCTCTAAATCAAGTGACAAGTACCTCTTGTCAAAGGTTTGGCGAGAGCTTCTCGCCGAAGGCAACTCATGTTGCGTATGACGAGAAACTCCCGCCAAAAAGATACAAAGGGGAGCTTATGCGTTGTGCTCTGCGAGCCAAGCGGTGAGCTTTTCCTTCATCTCTGCCTTATCGACAATGTTGGTGATGCCAACAGCGGAAGGAACGCGATCGTCAGCGTTGAGCTCATCAGTGAGGTCAGACATGGTAATAACAAGATCGCCATTGAAACCAATCAAAGAATCCAGATTGCCGTGCTCAGTCTCAATTGGAAGATCATTCTCTTTGATGACCTGGTCAATCTTGATCTTGAGCATCATGGAAGAACCCATACCTGCACGGCAGCAAACCAGTGCATGGAACTTCTTATCAGCCATTACAACCTACCTTCCTTTGTGTGGACAAGGTCCACAACATCTTTTGGTGACTGAGCTTTTTCGAGCTGAGCAAAGAAATCAGGATCACTCAGCAATTCAACAAGAGACTGAAGGTCGCTAAGGTGACCTTCACTATCTTTTGCAGCAAGTGGGAAAAGGAACTTAACTGGATCGTTGTCTTTGCTACCAAACTCAACGGAATCCTTAAGCACGGTAATGCCTACTGCAGGCTCAAGTGCGCCGGACTCAGGACGTGCGTGTGGAAGAGCAACATGCCCGGTAATAACAATATAAGGGCCAAGTTCGTTGACACCTTTAATGATGTCATCAACATAGCCCTCAGTTACTTTTTTGTTATCAACGAGTGGTTGCGCAGACTTTCTAATTGCATCTTCCCAGTTAGAAGCTACAACATTGAGCTGCACCAGGTCTTCGGTAAGGAGATCGCTTAACACAGCACCACCTTGCCTTTCTCTTTACGAGACACATTGGCCCAAAGCCGTCTCATGACAAGTCTTAATAACTTGATAATATGCCATGAAACGTTCTTAACTTCAATCAATTTTACTAAAACAGTTATCAAAGTTGTTCATATTTTTTCAGCGCATCTTTTGTCCATCTAGCTATACAAATGTTCATGTTTTTATGAACGTAATTGAAGCGCCTTCTATTATCCCATGTAAAGTTTATATGTTAAATTTTTTATAATCTAAAACATTCATATATATTCATACTATTATTTTCTGAAATATCTTGATATCCTTCTTCTGATGTTCTATTTTATTGATGAATGAACACTCAAAGAAAAAATGTTGCTCATAAAGGGAGGGCATTTATGAAAAGGAGTAAGGCTTACGTAGATTCACGTCGCGAGGCAATTACTGAGCTGCTAGAAAAAGAGGGACAAGCAAGTGTTTTAGAGCTTGCTGATCACTTTGAGGTCTCTTCTTTGACTATCAGACGTGACCTGGACTTTCTTGAGAAGCGCGGCATCCTGACTCGTCAGTATGGCATTGCTACCCTGCTTAATCCTTATGGTCGTCCTTCTGGCTCAAGGCAGATTCGCTCTAACAAAGCAATTGCCCGCGAGGCCGCTCGCTACGTTGAAGATGGCGATTGCATCTTCATCAACACCAGCTCTGTTGCTCTTGGGATGCTTGAGTGGATTGATGCTCACGACGTAACTGTTGTTACAAACAACGGCAAGGCACTGTTGCTTGAGGACATCCACGATCTTTCTATCATCCTTACTGGTGGTGACATCCGCCCTCCACGCGCTTCCATGACTGGTGATACCGCTCTTGAGTGCATCCAGCACATTACTGCTGCTAAATGCTTCTTGGGCTGCACGGGTTTCTCGGGAGAATTTGGTCTTACTTCTGCAACATCCCCTGAGCCAGCAATTAACGCTCAGATGCTCAAGCGCTCTAGAAAGCACTATGTTGTTGCTGATTCTTCTAAACTGGGCACTACTTCCAACTTCCAGTTTGGTTCTGCAGAGGATATTGACCTTCTGATTACTGATACAGGTGCAACTGACGAGCAGATCCAAGAGCTCAAAGCCGCAGGACTTAAGGATGTTGTCTGCGTCACTCCTTCTATTCTTCCTGCTAAGTAAGACTTGTGCTTTATTATTATTTAAGCGAACACAAAATGGCGGCCTTTTGCAGGCCGCCATTTCTTAGACACAAGAAATAGGAGGCAGTTCAAAACACACCAAAATCAGATAATCTGTTAAAAAGACGTATACATGACGCTGAAAATACCTCAATCATGCAGATTATCGTCATTAGATGTGTAATA
>JABZGZ010000160.1 GCA_015259105.1 Atopobium sp.
ACCTGGGACTTAATGCTTATTGACGAGCCAACCAACCACCTAGATCTTCACGCCATTCAGTGGCTTGCCAATCACCTTAAAAATCGCTGGTCAGAAGGAAATGGCGCGCTCATTCTTGTCACCCACGATCGTTGGTTTTTGGACGAAGTCTGCGACCACAGGTGGGAAGTCCATGACGGGGTAATTGACCCGTTTGACGGCGGCTATTCTGCCTACATTCAAGCTCGAGTTGAGCGTGATAGACAGGCGGCAGTGATGGAAGAACGCCGTCAGAATACGCTGAGAAAAGAGCTTAACTGGCTTGCTCATGGCGCAAAAGCTCGTACGTCAAAGCCTAAGTTTAGGATTGATGCCGCCATGGAGCTTCTCGCCGAAGATCCACCGCTCAGAAACACGCTTGAACTTAAGCGTATGGCAGTTTCTAGGCTAGGCAAGCAAGTTATTGAGATGCATGATGTCTCTTTTGCTTATAAAAATACCGCGCAGACAACGGAAGCAGATCAAAATGCACAGGTAGATGCTTCAAACTCTCAGGTAGACGTCATTAAGCACGTCGAATGGCTTATTGGCCCTGGAGACCGCTATGGCATTCTGGGCGAGAATGGCGCTGGTAAGTCTACGCTTCTTGAGTTGATGACACAGCAACTACAGCCAACGTCTGGTCTCGTGAAGGTGGGCAAGTCCGTCAAATTTGGCTGGCTTTCTCAGCAGATTGATACCTTTACTACAAAAGAGACGTGGACTGTTCTTGAACTGCTTGGCCAGTACAAGACAAGTTACCTGGTAAACGGCAAAATGCAGAGCCCTACGCAGCTGCTTGAAAGTTTGGGTTTTGATCGCCGAGAGTTCACTAATCGCTTGCAAGACCTCTCCGGTGGCCAGCGCAGACGTCTGGCGCTCCTGTGCGTTCTTCTAGAAGAGCCAAACGTGCTGGTACTGGACGAGCCAGGTAACGATCTGGACACGGATATGCTGGCTGTCCTAGAA
>JABZGZ010000161.1 GCA_015259105.1 Atopobium sp.
GGACTAAGGTCACTTCAAGACACGCCCCGTTATGATTGTCCTTACATTGACGAGGCCGTGGTTGCTTGTCGGGTATCGTGCCCTCGGGCGGAAGTGGGCGTCAAGCGGGCTGGTCAGCAGTATCGGCGAGGCTGTCACGCAGGCGCCGGCGGGCGCGGCGTTCGTTTGGCCGGACGCGACGTTGGCCGACCGGGGCAGACAGACCGACGTGGGGCAGGCCCGAAGGCCCACCCCACGAGAGCTGTGAGAGTCGGTCAGCGTGCGAGAATCGAACCTAGAGCGCCCACCTAAGCGGGCTCCGACAGCACATCAGCACAAGTCATCCGTAGACGACCAGGACACACCACGGTAGAACAAGGCCTGAGCGAGCGCGCTACGCACGCCAGGGACAAACCAACCCCTAGCCAACCTTGAGCGGTGCATGATCCACAAAACCAAGCATCTGACAGCAACCGAAAACCAGCGCCCCGACAGCACTACTGCTGCAGAAACTGCTATGCCCTAGGACTATAGCCCCGGATATTTTGGAGCAACTCCAAGCAGTCGCGAGGCAGCCTTACCCTCAGTATGCTCGAGGTCACTCACATAATCATGGAGGGAATAGCCGAACGTTTCCAGATCATAAGCGAGCGCTTTAAGAGCGTCGACAACGAAAGTAGCCATCTTATTAAACTCGGGCGCAACTCCATTTGGAGCCCGACCGATGCTGCGATGCCTCGAGAAAACGAGACTAGCATTCAATCCAGACATTTCGCCCGCAACCGCACGAAGCTCGCCTGCAAGATGCGGGAGCGCGTCATCTGCTACAGATCTAACCCCGCTACAAGAGACTTCGAGCGCATTTGCTTTCATCAATATGGGTCTTGGCTCGATATCAAAGCACTCCATCTGGGAATTAATTGTTTTCCCCAAGTCATTGACACGCTCTGCAAGCTTATCTTCAGCATCGCGGAGAGCC
>JABZGZ010000162.1 GCA_015259105.1 Atopobium sp.
GTTTTAAGCGCGCGATGCGCAGAGCCTAATACAGGAACTACACGTTCTTTAGAGCCCTTACCAAAAACGCGTAAGAGCTCATCTTCTAGAAGGACACCTCGAACCTCAAGATCGCAAAGCTCAGACACACGAAGACCACATCCATACAACAACTCAAGTATGGCTCTATCGCGAATACCTAGAGGCGAATTAGGGAACGGCTGATCAAGCAGTTCTTCTGCCTTCTCTTGAGAAATAACATCAGGAAGCCTTTGAATTCTTGCTGCGGTAGGTAAATCTTCTGCTGGAGATGACTCACAAATTTGCTCAACAGCCATAAACTTGTGGAAGTTTCTAAGTGCCGCAGTGTGGCGCTCAACCGAAGCTGGAGCCATACCTAAATCTCTAAGAGAGCCTATGTACTCTTCAACATCTGAGCGAGTCACCTGGTTGGGCAAAGTAATTTTTTTGCCATTCAGCCAAAGCAAATAACCCTCTAAATCTCTGGTATAGGCATCAAGCGTATTTACAGAAAGACCTCGCTCAACAGCAACGTACGCTAAAAATTCTGTACGCGCCTGAGCGAGGTCCATACGTATTCTTCCCTAGTAAAAATCTGCTTAGAGAGACTGGTTTACATCATGACGGTCAACACCCTCATGATGAGCAATTGCTGCACGTGCAAACTCACGGAACAAAGGCGCAGGATGAGTTGGACGGCTCTTGAACTCTGGGTGTGCCTGACTTGCAACAAACCAA
>JABZGZ010000163.1:0-407 GCA_015259105.1 Atopobium sp.
AAATAGTCTAGCTCAATGGGCTTATCGTAGCTGAGTATTGGCTGAGGCGCCTGCATTATTTCTCTCATACTTCTTATTACATATTAAATATCTTATTTCGTCAAGTATGAGGTCTGATCTGGCGGCGAAGCAGAGGCTGGATTAGTAATTTATTTAGCGATTCTTACAAATAGTAGAAAAATCTTTTACAACCGTAACAGAGTTGAGAAAAAATATTATACCACATTTTTGACAAAATCTATTGACATTTTATTCTATTAGTGATATATATTAGCTTTTGTTGACGGAACAAATGTTTTGTCCGAAAGCGTACTTTGACAAGCAGCCAAAATACACGAGGTGAGGTTTTATTACTTTTTTAGAAAAATGGAAAGAGGAATGAAATCTCATCTCGTATATTAAAGAAC
>JABZGZ010000163.1:417-710 GCA_015259105.1 Atopobium sp.
ATGAGAAGAGAGGGAGAACGAGGGAACTCATCGATGCTCGAACGGGTAAGTGCAGAGGAGAACTCCTTATCTTTGACAGCCCACTCGAGGAGCCGATCGTTAAGCCTATTACGGTCCAAGTAAGTAAACTCGATTGGAAGCTATTTGAGGACATTTGTCTTGGCCGGGAGAAGTTAGTTAAAGATTTTAGGGACGCCTACGGTCAGACCGATAGTCTGCTAGAAATACTAAACCGCATCGAGAGATGCGTGTTCACTATTGCAGCCTATCGGCACTGTCCAGAGGTACAGAAG
>JABZGZ010000164.1 GCA_015259105.1 Atopobium sp.
ATATTATAGATATGTTGTCATGTAATGAGTTGTGTGCAGCAGATATTTTGGCAAGTTTTAATTTATCTCAATCCACATTGAGCTACCACATGAAAATCTTAATTGATGCTGGCGTTGTAAATTCTCAACGTAATGGTCTTTGGACTCGCTATTCCATCAATGAAGATACATTTGGTGACATTTTGGAGATTATTCCACAATTGTACAAAACTAAAGACGAATGCATTTGCGCACAAATCAAATACTGCCGTCTTGATGAACACGAAAAAGACGCGTAATCATGAGACGCTGGATTATGCATGTTGATATGGATGCTTTCTTTGCATCCGTAGAACAACTGGATCATCCTGAATATAAAGGCCACCCCGTTATTGTGGGTGGTCTTTCTTCGCGTGGCGTAGTGGCTACTGCATCCTATGAGGCTCGAAAATTTGGCGTCCATTCGGCCATGCCTATTTCGCGGGCCAAAAAACTTTGTCCGCACGGCATCTACGTGTATCCGAATATGGCTCGCTACAAGGAGATTTCTCAGATCATCCACAAGGTGATGGAGGAATTTACACCTATCATTGAGCCCTTATCTCTGGACGAAGCCTTCTTGGATGTTACGGGTATTACCCATAAAT
>JABZGZ010000165.1 GCA_015259105.1 Atopobium sp.
GCATAGAGAAGCTGTGCGTTATCGTTCTCCTTGAACCAGACGCTCTTCTCGCCAATGAAATCAGCAGGGACAGCTACCTGATCGTAAGTCTCGTTGTCCATGAAGTAGAAGGACTCACCGTCGTTGTAGAGGTACTGCATCTCTTTGGTGAGCAGAAGAACGTTCTCAAACTTGGTACCAGCGTTGCAGGTCTGATCAATAACGCGGCCAGAGCGAAGGTCACGAATCTTATAGCGGACAAAAGCGCCGCCCTTACCTGGCTTTACGTGCTGGAACTCAACGATAGTGTAGTACTTATCGTTAATCTTAAGGCCAAGGCCGTTCTTAAAATCTGCGGTGCTGATAGTTGCCACGTCTAACTCTTTTCACTCGATAAAGTCGCGAGAAGAACGTGAATTTTCAAACTACCCGCGACACGTATATGCATGTTGGATTTTATCAGTTTCACGCCTTCCGTGCTGGCGGCTCTTGTGAAAATGCAAAATTTGCTTACTTCTTTTTAATAAAACTCTCTTTAATAAGGCGAGGAAGCTGTGGAATTGCCATAAGTCCGTGCTTAAAAACAAACCAGAAGTTTGGAGAACGCACGAGTTTCTCCTCCCCTATATAG
>JABZGZ010000166.1 GCA_015259105.1 Atopobium sp.
CACTAATGATTATAAGTTGTTTTACTGATCAGTCAGTTAAAAATAACTCACAGACAAATCCATTTTAGAAATAAGCAATAAAAAACTGCTGCGAAATTTCACAACAGTTGTTTTTGGTGCCGAGGACCGGAATCGAACCGGTACGATCTTTTGATCGGGGGATTTTAAGTCCCCTGCGTCTGCCTGTTCCGCCACCCCGGCGATAGGCAAAATGGAGCGGGTGATGGGAATCGAACCCACGTGACCAGCTTGGAAGGCTGGGGCTCTACCATTGAGCTACACCCGCATGGAGCTGGCGAGAGGACTTGAACCTCCAACCTGCTGATTACAAGTCAGCTGCTCTACCGATTGAGCTACGCCAGCAGCAAAGCACAAGCGGCGACTGCCGCAGACGCTGTCCCCAAGGGATAATAAGTGGTGCCTCAGAGCGGAATCGAACCACTGACACGGGGATTTTCAGTCCCCTGCTCTACCAACTGAGCTACCGAGGCATCGGATATATAACACAATAGCGTGTAATATGCAAATGGCGACCCGAAGGGGACTTGAACCCCTGACC
>JABZGZ010000167.1 GCA_015259105.1 Atopobium sp.
GGATACGACCGCTCGGGCATTGTAGCTGTGACGATGCCGGGATTTGGCACCACGGACCGCACGTACACTAACGCGATTGAGCTGGTGCAGTCGCTTGGCGCCGACCTGCGTGAGATTTCCATTGTGGATTCCGTGCTGCAACACTTCGCCGATATCGGACACAACCAGGATGTTCACGACGTTGTGTACGAAAACGCCCAGGCTCGCGAACGCACGCAGATTCTGATGGACGTTGCCAACCAGGTGAGCGGCATGGTCATTGGCACGGGAGACCTTTCTGAGCTGGCGCTCGGTTGGGCAACGTATAACGGTGACCAGATGTCCATGTACGGAGTAAATGCTTCGGTACCGAAGACGCTGGTCAGGTACCTTGTTGATTACTGCGCCGACGCTTATGAGGAGCAGGGCGAGGACGAAATTGCTCACGTTTTGCGCGACGTTCTGGACACACCGGTTTCTCCTGAGCTGCTGCCATCCGCGGCAGACGGTTCCATTGAGCAGAAGACGGAGGACCTGGTTGGCCCATATGAGTTGCACGATTTCTTCTTATTCCACG
>JABZGZ010000168.1 GCA_015259105.1 Atopobium sp.
GCCTTAAACTCTGCAATAAATCCCTTTGTCTCTTTCATTTTACCCTTTTACTCCTTTCAATATTGAACTTATATAACACTTATTGAGACTATGTTGTGCACAAATATTTTGAAACAACATTTCATTACATAATGAATTACACTAAAAGCAACTTCAGGTCAAGCATTTTAGGCAAATTAATTGAAAAAAATTTAATTGCACATCAATCGCTCCTATTCTCGTCGGTTCCCCCTTTATACTCTTATTGCTTGTACTAAATGCTATTCAGTGATATTATAATTAAGCTTGTGTTTAACGCTGATGATTGTAGTTAATCAGAGATTTATCCGGGATTACGTTCACAGGAGGCGTCATTCGCAAGCGCCCAACCCATGTCTCGATAGCTCAGGGGACAGAGCACCGCTCTCCTAAAGCGGGTGTCGGAGGTTCGAATCCTCTTCGGGACACCATATAAAAACACCGCAATTCTACTGAGTTGCGGTGTTTTTATTTGTCAAAATTCTTTTACATGCTCGTATAG